>NZ_JBVJVY010000018.1:0-160259 GCF_055603265.1 Streptomyces sp. NPDC037288 | reverse complement strand
GATCATGCGAGGGCCGTCCGCCTGTCCGGCGAATCCCCAGGTGAGTGACGGTGTGCGACCCGTCGTTCGAGGCCAGAGGTTAAATAACAAGCTGAGAACGCGCCGGCAATCCCGACAGAGGATGTCCGGCTTTCCCGCGACCGTGGACGGCGACAGCAGCCGAAGCGCACGGGAGGCCGGACATGCCAGGACCGCTCAAGGACAAGGTGGCGCTGGTCGCGGGGGCGACCCGCGGCGCCGGACGCGGCATCGCCGTGCCGGCCGACCACCTGGACCCGGCCGCCGTACGCGCCGTGGTGGACCGCATCGACGGCGAACAGGGTCGCCTGGACGTCCTCGTCAACGACATCTGGGGCGGCGAGAAACTCTTCGAGTGGAACACCCCCGTCTGGGAGCACGACCTGGACAACGGACTCAGACTGCTCCGGCTCGCTGTCGAGACACACGCCGTCACCAGCCACTTCGCGCTGCCGCTCCTGCCGACGGCACTGCCGTTCCCCGGGGGCGCGGGGAACGGCACGCGCAACCACGCCGGACCCGCGCCCGGCAAGGATCAAAGACCCCTATGGCGCTCACCCGCCCCCGCCCATCCCCTTCCGCAGCCGCCCCAGAAGCTCTCGCGCCGCCGGCGCCATGGGTCCCTCCGAGCGCCACGCCAGGGCCACCCGACCGCGGGCGCGGGGATCGGCCAAGGGCAGGGTGGCGAGGCCCGGCCGGGGGCCGAGACCGGGCAGGACGGCGACCCCGAGGCCGCGAGCCGCCAGCCGGCGCAGCGCGTCCGGGGTCGCCGCCTCGACCGGGATGTGCGGCTGGAAGCCCGCCTCGGCGCACAGCCGGTCCAGAACCCCGCGCATCCCGGTTCCGCGCGGCAGACTGATCAGCCGGTGCCCGCGCAGGGCCGCCGGCGGAACGGCATCGGCGCCGTCGTACTCGACGAGCAGGGGGTGTCCGGGCACGGCCGCCGCGGCCAGCGGTTCGTCGATCACCACATGCAGATCGACGCCCGCCGGCGGTGCCTCCCCGGCGACACCGACCACGGCCAGGTCCAGCTCGCCCCGGCGCAGCGCGGCCAGCATCCGGTCCGAGGTGTCCTCGCTGAGGGTGACCTCCACCCGAGGATGCGCGTCATGGAAGTCCGCCAGCTGCCCGGCCACGTCGAAGGCGTGCGCGAGGGTGCCGGGGACGAGACCGACGGCGACCCGGCCGCGCAGCAGGCCGGTGTACTCCTCCACCGTCTGCCGCACCCCCTCGACGGCCGCGAGCGCGGCCCGCGCGTACGGCAGGACCGCCTCACCCACCTCCGTCGGCCGCACCGAGCGGCCCGAGCGGTCCAGCAGCGGCTGCCCCAACTCCCGCTCCAGCTGCCGTACCTGTGCGCTCAGCCCCGGCTGGGCCAGGTGCAACCGCTCGGCGGCCCGGGTGAAGCCGCCCTCCTCCACCACCGTCACGAAGTACCGCAGCTGCCTCAACTCCATAACCGATCATGCTAGATGCGAGACACACCATGTCTTGGACTTCTGGCCGTGCCGTCACCACCCTGGAGGCATGGGGAAAGAAGCACGCACCGCAGCACGCACCGCGGCGGACACCGCCACCACGGCGGCCGCCATCGCCGCCGAACGACGAGAACTGGCCGATCTCTTCGAGGCGTTGACGCCCGATCAGTGGGACGCGCCCAGCCTGTGCGCGGGCTGGCGGGTGCGCGAGGTCGTGGCACACATGTCGATGGGCTTCCGCCACCCGACCTCCCGGGTCCTGCTGGAACTGGTCAAGGCGCGCGGCAGCCTGCACCGCACGACCGACCGGCTCGCCCGCCGCGACGCGGCCGCCCACCCCGACGCCGAACTCGCCGCCTTCCTGCGCGTCCACGCCCACCACCCGTGGACGCCCCCGATAGGCGGCCTCACCTCGGCCCTCGGCCACGATGTCGTCCACGGCCTGGACGTCACCGTCGCCCTCGGCCTGGACCGCGACATCCCCGTGGACCGGCTGCGGATCCTCCTCGACGCGATCGACCCGCGCGCCTTCCGTGTCTTCGGCACCGACCTCACCGGCGTACGGTTGTGCGCGGACGACCTCGACTGGTCCTTCGGCTCGGGAACGCCCCTGTACGGCCGTGGCCAGGACCTGCTGCTGGTCGCCTACGGCCGCAGACTCCCCGCCGGGCGGCTGCGCGGTGACGAAGTTCACCGTTTCGTCACAGCCTGACCGGAACCACAACCCCCGCGCCCCCGCGCAGGTCTAGTAGTCCGGTATTGCGGGAATCGCGCAGGGAGGCACCCGGGGCAGGCCCTGGGCGACAAGGGGAGAAGAAGATGCGCATGGGGGATGTACGCAGACGAGGTGTCGTCGCGCTCGGCGTCACGGGACTGATGGCACCGCTCACGCTGGCCCTCACCGCGGCACCGGCCCAGGCCGCGAGCTGCACCACGCAGGCGGGGCCGTACCAGAAGCAGGTGGAGAGGTTCCTCGGCCGGCCGGTCGACGGCAAGCAGTCCGCCGCCGACTGCACGGCCATCCAGGCCTTCCAGAACAGGCACGGCATCACGCCCGCCGTCGGCTACGCCGGACCGGTCACCTGGGGCGTGATGGACCTCATGAACAAGCAGAAGGCCGTCGGTAACAACCCCAACAAGGACGGCGCGTGCCCGGTGAACAAGGGCCGCGTCGCCTGCGTGAACCTCACGCTCCAGCTCAGCTGGATCCAGGACGGCAAGAAGCTCGTCCACGGTCCCGTTCCCGTGCGCACCGGCCGCAAGGGCTACACCACCCGCACCGGCCTGAAGAAGATCTACTGGCGGGACATCGACCACGTCTCGACCCTCTACAACGTGCCGATGCCCTACAGCCAGTTCTTCGACGGCGGCCAGGCCTTCCACTCGGTCAACCTGAGCATGTGGAACCCGCCGGGCTCGCACGGCTGCGTCAACATGACCACCAAGGACGCCAAGGCCTACTGGTCGCTGCTGAGGACGGGCGACGACGTCTTCGTCTACGGCCGCAAGCCGGGCACCTGAGCCGTTCCGTCACTTCTCGCTGGATGTGGCCGGGAACACGGGTGAGGGCCTGGTGTGAAGTCGTGTCCTGCTCTTGACACATTGACGTGATGAGTAACACGGTCCGGAATGTCCGCATCGAGTGTACTTACTCACAGCGCCTTCACGTTGATCAGCATATGCTTCACAGCATGTTCACCACTGTTGAAGCCGCCCCCGAGCGATCGGCCGCGGAGGTCAACGAGGAGATCAGGGCCCTGTGGCGCCGGTCGGGCGGGACACTGACCACCGAGCAGCGCGCGCAGTACCAGCGCCTCGTGATGGAGTGGGCCGCCGCGACCCCGAGGGCGCACCGGGCGGCCTGACCTCCCTCGCGCGGACCGCACCGCATTCGTCCAGGGCACCCGTGAGCGCACGGGTGCCCTTCGCGTAGCGCAGGGGTTTCCTCAGCCCCAGGTCGCCGAGTAGTACCGCCGATACGCCTTGCGGTCCTGCTCCGCCCGGATGTAGCGGGTGGCGACCAGCGCGATCAGACTGCCCGCGATCACCAGCAGCCCGGGACCGACGTTCCGGGTGTCCGTCAGCCGTGCCAGCAGCGTCTGCCCCGGCGTGCCCGTCACCGGCGCCGAGGAGCCGGGCGAGGCCGCGCTCGGTGCCACCGCGCCCTGTGCGGCCGAGGCGGACGGCGCGGGGGAGGAGCCCTGCCGGGCCGCGCCACCGGCGTTCTGCGCGGACACGATCAGCTTGACGTTCAGCGCCGCCATCGCCTTGGTCACCGGCTGGAAGAACGTCGTCCCGCCCGTCGTGCAGTCACCGCTGCCGCCCGAGGTGACACCGAGCGCGATCCCGTCGGAGAACAGCGGTCCGCCGCTGTCGCCGGGTTCGGCGCACACATTGGTCTCGATGAGTCCGGTGACCGTCCCCTCGGGATAGTTGACGGTCGCGTTCAGCGCCGTGACCGTCCCGTCATGCAGGCCGCTGGTGCTGCCGCTGCGGAACACCCGCTGCCCCACCGCCGCATCCGCGACGCCCGTGATCCGGACCCCGTTGCCGCCGCCGATCGCGACGACGTCGGCGCCGTCACCGGCCTTGCCGGAGGCGTACTGCACGAGGGAGAAGTCCGTGCCGGGGAAAGCGCTGCTCACCGTCCGGCCCAGCTGCTGGTTGCCCTGGTTGTCGGCGAACCAGGTGGATCCCGCGGGACCGCAGTGACCGGCCGTGAGAATGAAGTCGCTCTGCCCGTTGGTCACGTTGAACCCGGCCGAGCAGCGGCCACCGGTCGACAGGATCGGCTGGGCACCGTTCAGCCGTGTGGTGAACGTGCCCTTCATGCGCTCCATCCGCACGAAGCCGCCGATCCTCCCGGCGACGCGGCTCATCCGGGACCAGTCCCCGGCGGACACCGTGCTGTCCGCGCTCACCATGACCCGGTTGGTGCGGTAGTCCACCGCCCACGCGGTGCCCGCCACGCGTGGCGCCGCACGCAGCGCGGCCGTGGCCGACCTGAGCTCGTCCATGCTGTGCGACACGACCTTCGCCGCCGCGCCCGCGCTCCGTACCTCCCGCGCCGCCGCCTCGTCGGTGACCGCCACGACCGGCCGGCCGTCGGCGCCGATCCAGTTGCCCGCCGTCCGTGCCGTGCCGAGCCGCGCCACCAGCGTGGCGCCGGGGTCCGCGCCGCCGGTGGCCGAAGCGAACGGTCGGGTGGCGGCCGGAGGTGTCTCGCTCGCCATGGCCGCCTGGGTGACCATCGCGCCCCCCAGGAGGAGTCCGCCGACCGCCGTCAGGCGTGTCACCCGCCTGACGATCCGTCGTCGTGCGTGCCGCATGCAGGGCTCCCGAAGCCGAACGCGCGCTGCCGGTCGACGGCGGCGCGAGGCCCTCGGGTCGTCGAGGGCCCGCACCTCCATACGCGTCCGGCGGCCGGGGCGTTCACCGCCGGACGTGATCTGTGCTGTCCGGGCCTCAGTTCTTGCGGGCCACCCCGCCGAACATCGCGACCTCCTCCGGCTCGGCCCCGTGGTCGTGCTCGGGGCGCCAGCGCGAGCAGGACACGACGCCCGGCTCCAGCAGCTCGAGACCGTCGAAGAACCGGGCCACGTCCTCGGGGGTGCGCTGGGTCAGCTTCGGCGTGCCGTGCTCGTTCCAGAACCTCACCGCCTCGTCCACGTCCGGCATCGACGGGTGGGTGACGGTGTGCGACAGCACCAGGTGGCTGCCCGCCGGCAGCCGCTCGGTCAACTGCCGTACCAGACCGTACGGGTCCTCGTCGTCGCCGACGAAGATGACCACGCCGAGCAGCATCAGCGCCACCGGCTCGCTGAAGTCCAGTGTCCTCGCCGCGTGTTCGAGGATCGCGTCGACGTTGCGCAGGTCCTCGTCCAGATAGTCCGTACGGCCCTCCCGCGTGCTCGTCAGCAGGGCACGCGCGTGCGCGAGGACCAGCGGGTCGTTGTCGACGTACACGATCCGCGACTCGGGCGCGATGCGCTGGGCGACCTCGTGCGTGTTGTCGGCGGTGGGCAGCCCGGTGCCGATGTCCAGGAACTGCCGGATGCCGAGCTCACCGGCCAGATGGCGTACGGCCCGGCCGAGGAACAGCCGGTCGGCGCGCGCGTACTCCCCGATGCCCGGGTGCAGTTGCCGGATCTGGTCGCCGGCCGCGCGGTCGACGTCGTAGTTGTCCTTGCCACCGAGCCAGTAGTTCCAGATCCGGGCGGTGTGCGGCTGGCTGGTGTTGATACGGGCACGCAGCGACACGGCCACGTCGTCGGTGGCTGCCGGGTTGTCGGTCACGTGGGTCAGCTCCTGGATGCGGATGAGATGCCTGACGAGGGATACACACCGTGCAAGACGCAATCTAGACGCCCGAGTTGATCTCCGCCGCGCGTCCCCGGAACTGCGCCCGTGCCCCCTGCCCCCGCAGCCCCTATCGTGAGCCCCATGACCGGCATCCCGCACGACACCCCGGGCGAGGGCGACCCGCTGCGCGCCCTCGGCCTGGAGCAGCTGCGCCGTCGTACGAGCATGAAATGGCGCACCTACCCCGAGGATGTGCTGCCGCTGTGGGTGGCCGAGATGGACGTACCGCTCGCCGGGCCCGTGGTCCGCGCCGTGACCGACGCGCTCGCCCTCGGCGACACCGGGTACCCGGCCGGCACCGCCTACGCCGAGGCGCTGGCCGCGTTCGCCGCCGCACGCTGGAACTGGGACGGGATCGCCGTCGAGCGCACCGCGATCGTTCCGGACGTGATGCTCGGCGTCGTCGAGATGATCAAACTGGTCACCGGGCCCGGCGATCCGGTGATCGTCAACCCGCCGGTGTATCCGCCGTTCTTCCAGTTCGTCACCCACATGGACCGCCGGGTGGTGGAGGCCCCGCTCGGCGCCGACCTGCGTATCGACCCGGCCGCGCTGGAGGAGGCGTTCCGGCGGGCGACCGCCGGGTCCGGCCGCGCCGCCTTCCTGCTGTGCAGCCCGCACAACCCCACCGGCACCGTGCACACCGCCGCCGAACTGACGGCCGTCGCCGCCCTCGCCGACCGGTACGGCGTCCGGGTCGTCGCGGACGAGATCCACGCCCCGCTCGTCACCCCGGGCGTCCCCTTCGTGCCGTACCTGAGCGTTCCCGGAGCCGAGAACGGCCTGTCCCTGATGTCGGCCTCCAAGGGCTGGAACCTGGCCGGTCTCAAGGCCGCCGTCGCCCTCGCCGGACCGAAGGCCGCCGCCGACCTCGACCGGCTCCCCGAGGAGGTCGGCCACGGCCCCAGCCACGTCGGCGTCATCGCCCACACGGCCGCCCTGCGCGAGGGCACCGGCTGGCTGGACGCCCTGCTGGCCGGACTGCACGCCAACCGGGACCTGCTCGCCGCCCTGCTCGCCGAGCACCTGCCCGCGATCCGCCCGCAGCCCGCCGAGGCCACCTTTCTGGCCTGGCTCGACTGCCGCGCCCTCGGCCTCGGCGACGACCCCGCCCAGGTCTTCCTCGACCGCGGCCGGGTCGCCCTCAGCTCGGGCCTGCCCTTCGGCACCGGCGGCGCGGGGCACGTACGGCTGAACCTGGCCACCTCGCCGGAGATCCTCACCGAGGGCGTACGGCGCATGACGGCGGCCCTGACCTGACCGGGCCGGTCACGAAGGCGGCCGGCCTCCTAGACTGCCGGGCATGGACGACACGCGGCTGGACCGGCTCGGCTCCGGCAAGTACCTGCTGGTCACCAGCTACCGCAAGAACGGCACCCCGGTCGCCACCCCGGTGTGGGTGGTCCGTGACGGTGCCGGCCTCGGAGTGTGGACCGCCGCCGACAGCTTCAAGGTCAAGCGGATCCGGCGCCGCCCCGACGTCCTCGTCGGCCCCTGCGACCTGCGCGGCAACCCCACCGGCGAGCAACTGCCGGCCACCGCGCGGATCACGGACGCCGCCACCACGGCCCGCTACCGGAACCTCGTCGCCCGCAAGTACGGCATCGTCGGCCGCCTCACCCTGCTCGGCAGCAGGCTGCGGCGCGGCGCGGACGGCACGGTCGGCATCCGGGTGACCCTCGCCGAGTGAGGGCCACCCGGAACCGGCCCGCTACGACGCGTCCAGCACCGATCCGGACAGCACCAGCCCACCGGGGCGCGGCTCACCGGTCTGCATGTCGATCTGCCGGAAGCGCACCGACTCCGCCCGCTCCTTCACCCGGTCCTTGACCGTCGGCACGGTGATGTCCGCGCTCGTCCGCCCCGCCGGGATGTCGACCCACAGGGTGAGACCGCCGACCTTCGACAGGGGCCGCTCCGGGTCGGGCTTCGCCCCGGCGGTCTCCTCCAGCCAGCGCGCCGGGACGTCCTTCGTGGACAGCTCCGGCGCGGTGGCCGGCACCACCGCGAACATCGCGCTCATGTCGACGTCGACCGCCTCCGACAGGGACAGCCGCCACTTCAGGGACTGCCCCTCCGCCACCCGCCCGTCGACCGGCGTGACCGTCATCGCCGGAGCCGGATCGTCGTCGTGGACGCTGATCCCGCCCCGGTAGGAGCCGACGACCGCACCGCGCACCGCCTTGACCAGGACGTCGTACGACACGTCCGTGCCGTAGCGCGTGTTGCCCCGCACCTCGACCGGTACGTCGATGTCGTGGCCGCCGGGGTGCACCGTCACCAGCCGGTCCTCGGCCTTCCCGGTGGCCGGGTCGACGACGTACACCCGGACCTGCCCGCTGCCGTGGCCCGACACCCGGACCGGAACGCGGTACGTGCGCACGCCCGAGTCACCCTCGGCCACCGTGCGGCGGCCGATGTCCACGCGGGGCAGCGCCGCCGCCCGCGCCGCGGGCGTCCCCGGCCGCCAGCCCCACGCGTCCATCAGCCAGGCCTGCCCGGACGCCGAACGCGCCGTCAGCTCCATGGACTTGACCGAGCCGAGCCTGAGTCCGGCGCGGGTGGCCGCGGTCAGCGGCACCCGGAACTCGCGGGCCCAGTAGGACGTGGTCCGCTCGCTGCCGGGCAGCCCGTCGGCACTGATGCGGCCCAGCTTCGCCGTACGGCCCGAGGTGTCGGTGAGGGACACGTCCAGCTTCGTGCCCCGGGAGTTCGGCGGCACGAACAGCCGCAGCGCCAGCGCCTTGGCGCCGGACAGCGACACGGGCCGCTTCAGGCTTGTCCGTGCCGGTGCACCGGCACGCGTCCAGCGCAGCGCGATCGCGTGCCGGCCGGTCTCCCGGCCGGTCTCCCACTGTGCGAAGTGCGGTGACGCGCCCTTCGCGCCCTGCCCCAGACAGGCCCTTGCCGGGCTGGGGTCCACCGCGGCGCACAGCCGGGCGCCGGTCACCGTCACTCCGCCGTCGGGAAGGAACCCGGCATCCCGGCGCGCGCCCACCGCGTGGCTGAGCACCCGCGCCGGGTCCGCCGAGGGGGCCCGCTTCCCGGAGCCGTCCAGCAGCGGCCGCACCCGGTCGTCGCCGGCGAGGAACAGCCGCGCGGCGGTCGCGATGTACGTCGAACCGGCCCGGTGCTGCTGGTCGGCGGTCAGCCGGGTCGCCGCGTGTTCGCCGCAGACCGGGTCCGGGTGGTCCGGGTCGTCGGAGAAGTCGTCCTCCGCGGGCGCCGCGGCCTGGCCCGGCGTCCACTCGGAGTTGAAGAAGTTGTGGTCGGCGCCGATGACGTACACGGCACTGTGCAGCGCGCTGCCGTCGCTGACCGCGCGGGTGCCGTCGACGTAGACCTCGCCCTCCAGGTCGGAGACGTCACCGTCGCAGCCGGGCAGGATCGTCACGGACGGCACGTCGGGCACCGGGTTCTGACCGAAGGCGGTGGGACCGATGAGGACCGTGCCACGGATGGTCCAGCGGACCGGACCGTGATAGCCGTCCTGGTCGGCGGACGGCGGATACAGGCTGTCCAGGGCCGCCCGGTCGACGCCCTCGCCGCCCCGGGAATGCCCGACGAGCAGCACGCGCGACAGGTCGGTGCGGGGTGCCTGGCGGACGGCGGACGGCGCGGTCCCGGGGTGCGCGGCCCAGTCGGCCCATCGAGCCAGGTGCAGCCGCACCAGCGAGGAGCGGGCCTGCGCGCCGCCGTCCTCGGCCGCGGAGTCCTGGCCGTTGATCCCGTTGGCGGAGACCGAGACGGTCACATAGCCCTGGGAGGCGAGGAGTCTTTGGTCGCGCAGGTAACCGCGGTGGCTCGGCACGGGCCTCGTGCCGGACTTGCACGGCCAGTCACCGGTGATGCCCTGGCCCTTGTAGCAGGTGAAGTGGCGGCCGTGCAGGAACAGCGCGAGCGGACGCCGGCCGGATACGCCGACCGGGGCGACGACCACGGCGCGCATCTCCACCGGCGCCGAAAGGCCGGGCAGCTTCACCGACTTCAGGCTGTACTCGCCGGTCCGGGTCCGGTACGGACCGGGCTTTCCGGGATCGACCTCGTTCGCGGGCAGCGGGGCCGGCGGCCGGGGCGCGGACGAGGCCCCGAGGCTGTTGTGCGCGCCGGTGGTGGGCCGCGCGTCCAACCGCCGCCCACCGGACCACACCTGCAGCCCCTGCAGCTCCGTGGCCCGGTGCCCGTCCAGCGGCAGCCGGAAGGAACGCCCGTCCGGGCCGGGCCGGGGCACTCCCAACAGCCGCCCGTCCGACCGGAATTCGACCCGGGCATCACCCATCGGCACCGGCCGGTCCGACCGCCACACCAGCTGCGGCGCCGACCGGCCGCCGGCGATCCCCCACCCCGGTGGCAGCGTTCCGTCCTCCGGGGAATCCAACGACCCCGTGTGTGACGGTGGTTGGGCATGAGCCACTGCCGCCCCTGGGGATGCCCCCGCCACCGCGAGCAACGCGGCGGCGGTCACCCATATACGCCGGGCACGGACCACTGTTCCTCCTTCAGCCCCCGACCTCGGGCGTCCCGTCCGTCCCGGGAGCCCCTCGCCCCCGGAGGACGGAAGGCGGAGTCTGTGGGTTGCCTGTGCAGGAGACGTGACCGATCACATCGTGCCACTACGGCAACGGCGGTCGGCAGCGGTCCAGTTGCCCGGAGGGCCGCCCGGTGGCGGTCCCGGCCGGCCGGCGACACGGGAGCCGACGACCCGGCACGCGTCCGCTCCGGCGAAGGCGGCTGGCAGGTGGGCGAGTGCCGCTTCCTCCGTCGGCCCCGGGGCGCGTTCGCCGGGCGGCGCCGGCACGCGGTCGGCTCCTTCGGGGGCCGCGGGGAGCCCGGGGCGGTCGGCGTGTGAGCCTGTGCCGTACGGAACAGACCGTGGAGGGCGGACCCGGCCGGGCTCGGCTCCGCGGCATCGGGAGCCGGTCCGCCGCCGCCTCTCGTACCCCGGCACGGCGGCACGGCAGGCCGGCGGCGTACGGCTCACCGCCCGCCCGCTGCGGCATCCCCCGGCGGAGATCCCGCCGCGGGCCGCCGGCGAGGCACGCGGCGTCGGGGACCCGCGGATGCCGGACGCCTGGCGTGGACCGGTGGACGGGGAGGGTGACCGCGCCGGCGGTCCCGCTCACGGCTCGGCGGCCACCGAACCCCGTGTCTCGTCCCGACAAGGGAGTTGGTGTCCGGGTTGGGGCGCCGGTGACGGCAAGCGCGAGGCCCGGTGTCAGGTCCAGGCGCTCCGGTACGACTCGTCCAGCAGCTGGAAGACCGGCTCGCCGCGCACCGGATCCAGGGCGGTGGACAGCCGGACCCGGTCTCCGCTGTGGATGCCGACCGGCGGACCCATGACCCGGCCCCGTACGACGAACCCCTCGGCCATCTCTATCAGCGAGACATTGCGTGCCGCGGGCGTGTTGCGGTGCACCACGGTGGAGTGCCGGACCGTCCCGACGCCCTCGCTGCGCTCCGTGCGCAGCTCGCTGCCCTGGCACACCGGACACAGCAGCCGGTGGTACATCGCGGTGCCGCACCAGGTGCACCGCTGGAAGAGGATGGCGTCCTTGGAGTCCGCGGAGACGGGATCGAGAACTCCCGCCGCGGAACCGGCCGCCGGATGCGAGGCGTTTGCTGAGTGGTGGTACACGCTGGTCAACTCCCTGCGCTCGGCCGGAATCCCGCGTGTCCGGCGCGCACCGGGCACACGCGTGCGCGGCAGCCGTGCCACCGTGCACGCCGACAGAGTATGGCACTGAGTGTCACTCGTAAAGGCACTCCGTACCCCTATTTCGGCGAGGGGGTGCCCTCAGGCGCGACCGAGTGCCGTCTCCAGCTCCTGCACCACCCGCCACAGCGGGGCGTCCCGGCGGGAGACCAGCACCACCACGTCGTCGGGACGGCCCTCCGGCTCGCCGCCCGGCACCGGTCCGGTCAGGGCGATCCGGGCGGCGGGCCCCGGGGCACGCCCGAACGCCGTCTGCACATGCCCCAGCGCGTGGTCCACCGCCGCGCCCGCGTCGCCGAGGCCGTCCGAACGCAGCCAGGAGCGCAGGGCGTTGTTGTGCGCGGCGACGACCGCGGCCGCGACGACGTCGGCCCGCAGCGTCCCGTCGGGCCGTCCGGCGAACCGCCCGCGCAGGTACTCGGCGAGCGCGCGCTCGTAGCGCCACACCACCGACAGCTCGTAGGCGCGCAGGCCCGGAACCTGCTTGGTGAGGCGGTAGCGCTGCACGGAGAACGTCGGGTTCTCCGCGTACATCCCCAGCACCAGGCGGGCCGCGTCGCACACCCGCCGCACCGGTTCGTGTTCTTCACCGCTCTCGGCGAGGAACGCGGTCATGTCGGCGAGACAGCGCTCGTGGTCGGGGAAGACCACGTCCTCCTTGGAGGGGAAGTAGCGGAAGAACGAACGCCGGCCGACCCCGGCGAGGGCCACGATGTCGTCCACGGTGGTCTGCTCGTACCCGCGTTCCAGGAAGAGCCGGAAGGCGGCCGCGACGAGGGCCTCACGCATCGGCGGCTTCGCGGCCGGCGCCGCGCTGCTGGAGCTCATGGAGGGGAACGTAGCATCCGGACGGGCTGGGTGACACTCAGTGCAATTCGAGCCCCCTTGTGGGGGAACTGAGTGCTTTGAGAGCACGGTACCGAGCATGGTCGACACCCTCACCGGACCTGCCCACCCCGCACCTCGACGCCCTCACGGCCGCAGGATTCCCCGGTCGAGGTGGACGACGGCACGTCCACCACGTCCGGCCCCTGCTGGGCGGCGGGCCTCTGACGCCGGAGCGGACCCCGCCCGCCCCCGCCGCCCGCCCTGCGACGTAACCTTTCTGCACCGTGCCGGGACCGGCCCGTGCCGGCAGGCCCCCCGCCTCCGGGCGCCGGGCGACCGGCCGCCCCGACACCGGCGCACCGCCCGAGGAGATGCCCCATGCCCGCCGCCCGCCCCCGCCTGCTCTACGTCACCGACCTGGCGTACGAGGCCCGCGGGCGCCGCTACTGCGACGAGGACATCTTCCTCACCTCACGGCTCCGCGCCCGATTCGACCTCGCCCTGTGCCATCCGGGGGACGCCGTGGCGCTGATGGACGGCTTCGACGCCGTGGTCGTCCGCAACAGCGGCCCCGTCCTCACCCACCAGCGCGGGTACGACGCCTTCCGTGCCCGTGCGCTCGGCACCGGGACGCGCGTGTACAACCCGCTCACCGGCAAGGCGGACATGGCCGGCAAGCAGTACCTGCTCGACCTGAGCGCCGCCGGTTTCCCCGTCATCCCGACGGTCGGCCGCGCCGAGGACTTGGGTCTGCTGCCGGCCGCCGAGCGGTACGTCGTCAAGCCGATGCTCGGCGCGGACTCCTTCGGCCTGCGGGTCGCCCCCGCCGAGCGGGTCGCCGCGCTCGCCACCGGCCGGGTGCTGATCCAGCCCTGCGTCGACTTCCTCCACGAGGTGTCCTTCTATTTCGTCGACGACGACTTCCAGTACGCCCTGTACGCCCCCGACCCGGAGCGCCGCTGGGAGCTCGAGCCCTATGCGGCCACCGCCGCCGACCTGGAGTTCGCCCGCCGCTTCATCGACTGGAACGACCTCGGCAACGGCATCCAGCGCGTCGACGCCTGCCGCACCCGCGACGGCGGCCTCCTGCTGGTCGAACTGGGGGAGCTCAACCCCTACTTGTCGCTCGAGGCCCTGCCGGAGGAGGCCAGGGACGCCTTCGTCACCGCGTTCACGGCGTCCCTGAGCCGGTTCGTGCAGGGAGCGCTCAGCCCAGCCTGACCGTGACCCGCTGGGTGGCGCCCGCGGTGGCGGTGAGATCGCCGAAGGTCAGTGTCAGTGCGGAGCCGGTGGCCGCCGAGGCGAGCGTGCCCGGTGCCGACGTCACCGCGGCGACCGCCCGCCGCCAGGTCAGGGTGAGGCTCGTGCGCGTGCGCATCGGATCGCTCACGGCGATCACCGCGGTGCCCTCCCGCTTCTCGCTGATCATCACGCAGCACGGATCGCTCGCGGTGAGCGTTGCGACCGTACCGCCGAACCAGAAGTTCACCCCGGTGAACCCGAGCGAGGTGACGGCCACCCCCTGCTGGTTGTTCGTGTTGACGAGCACGGTCAGCCAGTGCGCGTCCGCGGCGCGGGCCTGTGTACGGGCCGCGGTGGCACCCGGCAGCAGGAGGTAGGCGTACGACGCGTTCGCCGGGTCGGTGCCGTGATCGACGTACATCGTCAGGTACTTGCGGTTCAGGACGGTGTCCGAGCCACCCTTGTTGATCGTGCCCCAGCTGCCGTCGCGGGCGTCGCGCAGCGCGCGCACCGTCGCCCCGCCCGGGAAGACATAGCCGCCGTGCCCGCCGATGTGCGCCCACTTCGCCCCGGTCAGTGTGGCCGACCACGGGTAGGAGGCGGGCTCGACCGTGCCGTCCACCGTGAACGGCGCGCCGCCGGCCGGGCCGAGGTTGCGGTTCTCGACCGTCGTCTCCACGGCCGCGCCGTCCCCGCACGTGATGCCCGCGCCCAGACAGACGACCGCGTCGTCCAGGAAGAACCACGACTTCTTCGCCACGAGCGTCGACTGCAGGCCCTTGAGGTACTGCCCGACGGCGGCCCGCTGCCCGTCCGTCGCCCCGCCCACCCAGTTCACGTCCGGCTTCGGGGCGCCCCAGTCACCGCCCGCGGCGTCGGCCAGCACCTTGCGCGAGACGGTCGTACCGGGCAGCCGGCAGGGGTCGACCGTGGGCCAGAAGGCGTCGCTGTACTGGCCGTTGCCGAAGGTGTCGCCCCACCAGTAGAGCATCCCGGAACCGGTGTGCCAGCCGCGCAGGTTCTCGCCGTTGCCGGTCTCGTAGTACGTGATCCTCTTGTCGGCCATGCTCAGCGCGGCCGCCCAGCCGGGCCTGCGGTGGGTCGCCCGCGCCATGGACGGGAACAGCCGGTGTCCGGTCGGCTCGGCCGCCGCCGTCACCGACCCGTCTTCCTGGACTCCCTTGAGCCGGGCCAGATGCGGCAGGCTCAGCACCGGGTCGGCGAGCGGAGGGCTGTAGTGGTCCCGCTGCATCCAGCCCTTCACCAGAGCGCGCCAGCGGGTGTTCTCGGCCGCGCTCGCCCCCTGCCCGAGCAGCACGATCGACCCGAGGACCGGATGACCGCGCAGGTGATCGTCCTGCTGGACCTGCTTCGGGTCCGCCGCCGAGAGCCCACGGCTGATCGCCCGGCCCGCAACACCGTCCATGACGAGGCCGTTGTGGAGGAACGGCGCCCAGGCGTGTTCCACCGCGTCGAACACGATCTGCCGGGCCGGGTCCGTCACCGCCCAGCTCGAGCCCGCGAGCAGCGCGAACAGCAGCCCGAGACCGCCGAGCAGGACCGAGCCGTACGAGCCGGTGTACGGCACCGTCGTGTGCTGGACGAACGAGCCATCGGCGTACAGACCGTCGCCGGAGGTGACGTACGGGAAGACGGGGGAGAGGGCGTCGCGGGCCAGCGCCACCTTCGCCGTGCTCGCCCCGACGACACCGCGCAGCGCCAGTACCCGGCACAGATCGACCCGGTTCGCGCCCGTGCTGGTGCCGCTGTAGCTGCCCACCGCCGAGTCGGGCACGAAGTGGTCCACGGCGGCGAGGTAGCCGGCGATCCGCGCGTCCGGCAGGGCGTCGTACATCAGCACGCACACGTCCAGCAGCGCCTGTGGGGCGCCGATCTGCCAGCTGTACCAGTTGCCGTACCAGGTCTGGCCCGCGTGGTAGACGTCGTCGTGCAGATGCTCCAGGCCCGTGAGGATCGCGTCCCGCAGGTCGGTGTCGCCGGTCAGGCCGGTGCCGGGCTGGCAGTAGGCCTGCGCGAGCGTGCTCAGCCGGGTGTAGCTGGTGTTCATGTTCCCGGAGTAGCCGACCGACTCCTGGTCGGTGTCCGGATCCGGGTCGGCGTAGCCCAGGTCGGGCCACAGGGAGCCGGCGGCGGGGGCCATCGTGGCCCGGTACCGGCTCGCCGTCGTCCCCAGGTCGGCGAGCCGGCTCTTGAACGGTTCGGCCAGGGCGCTGAACCCCTCGCCGAGGACCAGGGTCCGCCACCTCGCGCGCAGCGTCGCGAACTCGTCCGACGCCGCGGACGCCCGGGTACCGAGCCCCAGGGCGAGAGCGGTTCCCGAACAGACGGTCAGAAAACCACGGCGTGACCAAGGAGTCGTCATGACGGCGCTTTCTAGCACGCGCTTTCTCAAGCGCTCAACAGTTCTTGCGGAGTTGAGCGTTTCAATCGCTCGATGGGGGTGGCCAAAGGCCGTTCGGTGGAGTGGGCCGCGGGCTTGAACGGGGTCGCCGCCCGGACCGTATCTCAGCACGGGGAGCTCGGAAGTCCCGTCCGTACGGGACGGAAGGAGAGCCAGGTGCCGACACCGCTCGATCCTGAACGTCCGCACTCCGGACCGGTCCTGGAACCCGTCCGGGTCGAGCGGCTCCGCCGTTTCGACGCCCTCGCGGAGCTCATGCGCGAGATGGAGACCGCCCCGGCGCGAGCAGCGCACACCGACGAGGCCGAGACGCAGGAGCTGCCGCCCGTACCACCGGCCCCTGCCCCTCCCGGTGCCGCGGGCCCGGCCCGCGGTCTGCACCTGCCGGTCGTCGCCGGGGCCGTGGCAGCCGCCGCACTCCTCGGCTTCGGCTGCGCCCTGCTGCTGCCCGTTCGCCACGAGGCAGCCGTGAGCGCGCGTCCACCCCGGCAGACGGCCACGGCATCACCCCCCGCCACCGCGCCGGCTCCGACACCCACCCCCACCCCGTCCCACGCCCCCGCCGCCACCACCGATCCCGACGGCCCCGGCACCCTCCGCCAGGGCGACACCGGCCCCGACGTCACCGATCTGCAGCGACGCCTGCTGCGCGTCCCGGACGTCTACCGCGACGGCTCGACCAGCGGTACCTACGACGCCACCCTCACCGCGGCCGTGGCCCGGTTCCAGCTCTGGTACGGCATCAGCGGCGACGAGACCGGCGTCTACGGCGACGACACGCGCCGCGCGCTTGAGTCGCGGACCGGCCCCGGCGACGATGCGTGAGCGGCACGCGGGAGACACCGGGTAGCGCGGGCCGCGCCCGTCCTCGCCGCGCAAGCCGAGGCCGGGCCGGAGCGGCGGACGGGAGCACAGCGGGATGGCGGACGTGGAGGGTGCGACGGACGGCAGGTCGGACGCGGACGGCAGGTCGGACGCGGACGGCGGCGCGGGCACGGCGAGCGGCGGCCCGAGGGGCGGCAGGACCGGCATGGCCGGCACGGACCGCATGGCCGACACCACCGGCATGGGCGGTTTCTTCGGCCGGCTGGATCCGGACATGTGCGTGGTCACGGCCGTGGCCGACGGTGAGCGGGCCGGGTGTCTGGTCGGCTTCGCCTCGCAGTGCTCCATCCGGCCGCCCCGGTTCACCGTGTGGCTGTCCAAGGCCAACCACACCTACCGGGTCGCCCGGGCCGCGCAGCACCTCGCCGTGCACCTGCTCACCCGCGACCAGCGGGACCTCGCGGAACTCTTCGGCGGCGAGACCGGCGACGAGACCGACAAGTTCGCACACCTGGACTGGGCCGGGGGATACGCCGGCGCGGTGGTCCTGCGGCAGACGGCGGCCTGGTTCGTGGGCACCATCCTGCACCGCACCGACGGCGGTGACCACGTCGGCTTCGTCCTGGACCCGGTGGAGTGGGGCGAGGGGCGGGACGGCCCGCTGCTGCGGCTGTCCGACGCGGCCGGCATCGAAGCCGGCCACCCCGTGGACTGACCGGATTCGTACGTGGGGCAACACTTCGGGAAAGCCACCGACGGGAGCGGTGGCCCGGCCCCATCCTGGTCAGCCCGCGGCCTACGGTCGCGTGTTCCGCACAACGGCCGAAGGCCAGCCCGATGAACGGCTCCCGCATCCCGGGCCTGCTCGTGCCCGCCGTCTTCCTGCTGGCGCTGGTCGTCGGCGTGTGCTGGTACTGGCGACACCGCGACGACGACTGACAGACGACGGACACCGCACCGCCACCCGAACACCGGCACCGGCGCCGCTCCCCGGAAACACTCACCCGGGCCCCGCCACCGCGGACCGTCACCGTGCCCTACGCGTCCGTCTCCGTCGCGTCCGTCGCGTCGGCCACACCCTCCAGCGGCAGCCTGATGTCCAGCACGCACACGTCGTCCCGCCGCTCGTCCGCGAGCATCGTGGCGAGCAGCGCGTCCAGGGAGCCCGACTCGCCGCAGCCCTGGGCGCGCACCGCCTCGGCCAGCCGTTCCAGGCCCGTGTCGAGGCTCTCGCCGGGACGTTCGACCAGGCCGTCGGTGTAGAGCAGCAGCCGGTCGCCGGGTTCCAGGCGGAGTTCCGCCGACTCGTAGGCGGGGGACGCGGTCGCGCCGAGCAGCATGCCGCCGGGCCGGTCGAGGTAGCGCACCTCGCCATGGCGCACGAGCAGCGGCGGCAGGTGGCCGGCCTGCGCCCAGGCGAGGACGCGCCGGCCGGGGTGGTAGCGGGCGAGCACGAGGGTGGCGGTGGTCTGGCTGTCGCGGGAGTGCAGCAGCAGGTAGTTGAGCCGGGCCAGCGCCCCGGTCAGCGAGGAGCCGGTGGTGACCATGCCCTTCGCGGTGAATCTGAGCTGGGCCATCGTGGCCACCGCGCCGATGCCGTGGCCCGCCACGTCGCCGACCACGAACAGCGCGTCGTCGTCGGGCAGTTCGATGGCGCTGAACCAGTCGCCGCCGACGTGGATGCCGGACTGCGCGGGCAGGTACGCCACCTCGACGCGCAGCCCGGCCAGCCGCACCGGCTTGCTCGGCAGCGGCAGCAGGGCGTGCTGCAGCCGGGCGGCCAGGGCCCGTTCGGCTTGCAGGATCCCGCGCTGCAGCAGTATCGCCCGCTCGCTCTCCACCAGCGCCAGCTCGGCGTTGCGCTGCGGGGTGAGGTCCTGGATGAAGCCGTGCACCTCGACCGTGGTGCCGTCCGGCGCGGTGACGGCCTCGGCGACCAGCCGCAGGTGCCGGACACCCCCGGGTGCGTCGATACGGAACGGCACATCGAACGGCCGGGCGTGGCGGACCAGTCCGGCTATCGCGTGGGCGAGCGGGCCCGCGTCCTCCGGCAGTGCCAGGTCCGGCAGCTGTTCGAGACCGAGCGGCTGCTGTCGGGGGGTCCGGCCGAGGACGGCGTACGTCTGCTCGGACCAGGAGACCTCCTGGGTGACCAGGTTCCAGTTGGCCCAGCCGAGGTTGCCGAGCCGCTGCACGTCGGACAGGCGCTGCTCCTGCCGGTCCGCGCGGTCGTGCCGCAGCCAGCTGACCAGCAGGCCCCCGCCCAGCGGAGCGGCCCGCACCGAGTAGGTGGCGGTCACCGGCAGTTCGCCGACCATGTCCTGGTAGACGAACGGCTCGCTCTCGAACGGCACTCCCGTCCGCAGCGCCTCCAGATAGCCGTGCCACAGCGGCTCGCCCGCGACGGACGGATAGCTCTCCAGGACGTGGCTGCCGACCATCTGCCGGCCGGTCCGGCCGAACACGTCGACCGCCTCAGGGGTGGCGGCCTCGATCCGGTAGTCCTCCACCTCGCCGGTGGCGGCGTGCAGCGGGGTCAGCAGGATCGCCGCGCCCGGCAGTGCGTCGAGCACCGCCTGCACGCTCCGGGCGGCACCGTCGTCCGCGCGTCCCTGGGGGGCGTCGAAGGCGCGCAGCCGGCCGGCGCACAGCCGGGCCACGGCCCGCAGCAGCTCGCGTTCCCGCGGCGCGAACGGCCCGCCGCTCCGGCGCAGCACACCGAGGGCGACACGGGCGGTGTTCCCGGCCGGCACGGGCAGCCAGGCCTGGCTGGGCCAGCGCTCCGGCGACTCCCCGATCAGCAGGAACCGGTCGCCCTCCGCGACGAGGTCCTCCAGCCAGCGGGGCTCACCGCACCGCAGGGCGTCGAGCGGGACCACACCGGTCACCGGGGGCACGTACCGCCACTGCGCGGCGAGGGTCGCGTCGATGCCGGCGTGGCCGATCAGTTCGAGCCCGCCCTCGGGCAGCTGCTCGTACAGCATCACGGCGTCGGCGTCCATCTGGGGTGCGACGTGGTCCAGCAGGCAGTGGGCCAGCTCGGGCGGCGTACCGACCCTGACCAGGTCCCGGCCTATGTGCCCGAGTATCTTCGCCAGGTCCACCGTGCCGGTGGGCGCGACCTCCCAGGTGCCGGCGGCCGGCGGTGCGGCGGGGGCCCACCGCGGGACCGGCGGCTGCTCCTTCGGGGGCAGCAGGGCGCCCAGGGTAAGCCAGCACTGTTCGAGGAGCGTGCGGTTGCCGTCCTCGGCGCGCTGCAGCAGCTCCTCGTGCGCGGCTTCCGGGGTGCACCCGGTGACGGCCATCAGTACGCCCTTGGCCCGCTCCACGACCGCCGAGCCTGCGGCCAGGTCCCGAAGCCGTTCCATCTCCGCGCGCTGTCGCGCCACGACCTTGGCCAACGCCGCCGGATCGGCGCCGGTGGGGTCAAGCGGGTGCACGGGCTCGCTCGTCACGCGACGAGCATGGCACATTCGGGCCCCTTCGATCACTCGTCTGCCGGGTCCGGATTCATATGAGCTGCACACTGGCTTCGTGCCGACGGTTCACCCGAGCCTGCGGCGGAGGCCGGGCGACGCCCGAAAACCGTTCACACGAAAGAGGGCGAGCCGCTGCGGGCCGTTGACCGGCGGAGCCGGGCGGGCCGGTGGAGCCGGGCGGGCCGGTGGAGCCGGGCGGGCCGGTGGAGCCGGGCGGGCCGGTGGATCAGCGGCCCGTGCCCCGTGCGGCCAGGGCCTCGCTGACCGCGCGGACGCTGCGGGCGATGTGCTGGAGCTGCAGGACCTCGGCGGCGTAGAGCTTGATCGTGTGCTCGATGACCGACTCGGGCAGTCCGAGCATGGGCAGCTCGGCCCGTGCGGTCTGCAATGCGGTCCGGGCCACCCGGATCTCCTGCTGGACCTGCAGCTGTGCGTGCCGGGCGAGCAGGACGGGGTGGCGGATGAGGGCCGGATAGCTGGCGTAGCGCGCGGGGATCAGCTCGCGCAGCCACTTGGCCGCCGAGCGCTCCCAGTCGTACGAGCCCGGCGTCTTGACCTGACAGGGCCAGTCGTGGCTGATACGGGTGCTGGTCAGAGGCATGATCATCGCTTCCGGTGGGCGGCGTCGTGAGGGTGGTCCGACGGGTGCGGGGGGGGGGGGGGGAGGGGGGGGGGGTGGTGGGGGGGGGGGGGGGGGGGGGGGGGGGCGGGGGGGGGGGGGGGGGGGGGGGGGGGGCGCCCCCCCCCCCCCCCCACGGGCGCGTCGCGCAGACGACGCGCCCCGGTGCACCTCCGGCGCCGACGCGGGTAGGGGACGGCGGCTGGGGGTGTCCGTGCGGGGGCCCCGGGCGTCGCGAACCGGCGCTGCGTGGGGACGTGCGTACGCATGGGCGGTCCGTCGGCTTTCTCGGGGCGGTGTGCGAGCGGTGAGGCCGCGGGGTGAAGTATTTATATATACCGTTCGCTTTGCAAGACGTATGAAAACATTCATGCGTGATTTGTCGTGGAAGATCCCCGTCCTTGGCAGGGGAACCGCAGGATCTTCACCGCACCCGGCGCACAGGCGCACGAACTGGCGGGTTCAGTCCTTCATGAAGAACTGGTGCTGGTCGGAGAGCTGCTCGTACTTCTCCAGGCGGGCCTGGGTGCGCTCCGGATCGGCGTCGGTCATGGCCTGCAGCAGCGCGGCGGCCATCATGCCCGGCGCGGCGTAGGAGTCGAACACCAGCCGTGAGCCGGTGCCGGTGGCGAAGGTGACGTCGGCCTCGTCGGCCACCGGCCCGAGCGCCAGGTCGGTCACCAGGGCGACCTTCAGTCCGGCGCTTCGCGCCACGCGGACCGCCTGGAGCGTCTCCTGGGAGTGCCGGGGCATGGCGAAGGCCAGCACCCAGGTGCCGCCGGCCTCCCGGCACTGCATCAGCGCGTCGTAGGCCACGCTGCCGCCCCGGGTGACCAGCCGCACGTCGGGGTGGATCCGGCGGGCGGCGTAACCGAAGTACTCGGCCAGCGACTCCGAGATGCGCAGGCCCAGCACGGTCAGCGGGGTGGAGCGGGACAGCTCACGGCCGACCCGGATGACCCGGTCCGGGTCGGCGAAGTCACGCCGCAGGTTCTCCAGGTTCTCGATCTCGGCGTCGACGGCCGCCTGCAGCTCGTTGGCGCGGTCCTCCTCGCCCGGCCCGCCGGCCAGGGTGCTCAGCGCGATCGCCTGGAGCCTCTCGCGCAGCGCGGGATATCCGCTGAAGCCGACGGCGGCGGCGAAGCGGGTGACGGAGGGCTGGCTGACCCCGACCCGGTCGGCCAGCTCGGTGATGGACAGGAACGCGGCCTCGGTGATGTGCTCGATCAGATACTGGGCGATGCGCCGCTGCCCGGGCGACAGACGTGGGCCGTCGAAGAGTTCCCTGAGCCGGGAGGTCGGTGCGGCCTCGGCCTCGGGCACGGCTTTGCCCGAGGTGATCGCTGACGCCTGCGCGCGGGCCTGCTGCGGCGAGGGCACCGTTCCGTCTCCTTTGTCTGCCACAAGCACTCAACATAGCTCACCGACCGTGGTGAACAGGGGCTTGAGCAGGAGGTTCAGCGCCGGAAGAGGCTGATCGAACTGCCCACCCCACCGGCCGGCCTGCTGCTGCGGACCAGCTCGGCGAGCCGTCCGCGCGCCTTGGCGAGCGCGGAGTCCGACACCACCAGCAGGCCGTGCACCCGCTCCGGCGGCACCGTCCGCGGATCGGCTGCGTGGATGCCGTAGTACGACGGCACGCCGCTGCCCTTGTACACCAGCCACACCCGCTCGTCCGGATACCGCTGCCGGAGCCGGTCGGCGAGCCGGCCCAGGTCCTGTCCCCAGTCGACGTTGGAGTCGTGCAGCAGCCGATGGGTGTTCGCCGGGCCGCCGAACGCCTCGTTGGAGTACGGCAGGTAGTAAGGGAACGTCCGCGCCGAACTCACGGCCGTGAGCAGCACCAGCGCGGCCGTCGCGGCTGCCGTCCACCGCCGGCCGGGCCGCGGCACACAGGCCGCCGCCACCGCGAGGAACATCGGCACGCACAGCGCGTACCTCGTCCCGAAGTCCCGGGACCCCGTCATGGCCGCCGCGAGGAGCACCCCGGGCGGAAGCAGCAGATACGGCGCCGCGGGCCGCAGCCGCCGCAGCGCCACGACCGTCACGGCACCGGCCGCGCCCAGTGCCAGCAGCCCGAGCGGCGTCTTCACCAGCAGGGCGGCCGGCAGGTAGTACCAGAGCGCGCCGGTGTACAGGTGGCCGAACAGATAGCCCTGCCACGGCTGGTTCTCCAGCCCGAACTGCACCCGCATACCGGCCCGGTACGCGCCCGGCACCGGCAGCAGGTCCACCAGGAGCCCGTGCAGCCCGTGCAGGGCCGGCACGGGCTCGGCGGGGCTGAACCGCAGACGCGGATCGACGGCCAGATACGCGGCCCAGACGACCCCGACCGCCACCAGCAGCACGACGCCCGCCCCGGCGAGGGCCCACAGCGCTTTCCGCCACCGCCCGCCGACCGGTCCCGCGAGCGGGACCCCGAACGCACCCGAGAGCAGAGACAGACCTCGGCGGTGGTGCGTACCGGCGGCCGTGCTCGCGAGGCCGGGCAGGGTCTTGCGGGGGCGAGTGCCGGCCGTGCCCGCGAGGGTGTTCAGGGCCGCTCGCCGACGCTCGCCGACCGCGCCCGCGAGCGCGGAGAGCAGCTGCCGTTCCCGGCCCGCGCCCCCGTCCGACCTGCCCGGCGGTACTCCTCGCACGGGGCCCGTGCCGATGTCCGGAATACCCGGGATATCCGTCGGCGGAACCTGAGGTCTTCGGCCGGTGTTCGTGTGCGGCGTGCCCGGCGGGACCTGTTGTCCCCGGCCGGTGCTCGTGTGCGGCCCGCCCGGCTGGACCCGCCGTTCCCGGCCCGTGCCGGTGTCCAGCGCGCCCGTCGGTGAGGTCCGGCGTCTGCGGACCGTGCTCTCCTCCGGCCCACCCCCCGGTCGCACCATCCGTCCCCGGCTCGCGGTGACGGCGGACAGCGCGGCCAGGCCCATCAGTACCGGTACCGCCGGCAGCGCACTCATCTTGGTGGCCACGGCCGCGCCGAGGGCCGCGCCGGCGAGCGGCAGGTACGGCAGGGGCCGCCGCCGGGCCCGCCAGACCAGCCAGGCCGACGTCAGGACGAACCCGGCCATCGGCACGTCAAGCGTGGCCAGCGAGCCATGCGCGATCAGGTCGGGCGAGAAGGCGTACAGGGCGAGCGCCACCAGACCGCCCGCCGTGCCCGTCAACTCGCGGGCGAACGCGAACGCGACCAGCCCGAACAGCAGCGTCAGCACGATCACCGGCAGCCGGGACCAGAACATCAGCCGCCAGGGGTCGTTGCCGGACTCGTACAGCAGATGCCGGCCCACGTCCCCTTGCGTGCCGGTGTACGACGGGTCGTAGTGCGGGCCGGCCACCGACACACCGGCCGCGATCAGCAGCTTGCCGAGCGGCGGATGCTCGGGGTTGTAGCGGATCCGGTGCTCGCGCAGATAGTCGGTGGCCGTCGCCACGTACACCGGCTCGTCGATCGTCGGAGTCTGCTGGACGGCCGTGGTGACCATCGCCGTGGCCATCTGCGCGAGCAGCAGCGCGGCCAGCAGCGGCACCAGCCACCGCCGGCGGCGGCGCATCCAGGCGTACCTGCGGCCGGGGGCCGGCCGTGACGGCCTCTCGGCCGGGGTTTCCCGGGTGAGAACCAGGTGCTGTGCGCGCGCCATCATCCGCCCTGCGGTGGCACCGGCCGAGGGACGGCGGGAACGGCGGCGGGCCGGATCATGGCCCTACTGTCGCACCGCTCCCGCCGCCGCAGGCGTCACCGCTCCACGAGTCGTACCGACAGACCTTCTGCCGTGTACACGGGTACGGCCCGCAGCCGGTCGGAGTTCACCTCGATCCGGGTGAACCGGCCGCGCAGCCGGGTGCGTCCAGCACCGGCAGGGTGCCGGCCACCGCCGGCGGCCGATCCGCGTCGAGCCGTAGCGACGGCACCGCCGAGCCGCCCGGCACGACCAGGTGCCGGACCGTCAGCGGCGCCCTGCGGCCGACGCGCCGGGGATCTCCGGTGTGCCCGCGTCCTGCGCGAACGCGCCGCGCACCCGCGGCCGTTCGGCCACCCCCGGCATGCCGCCCGATACGCGCACGTCCCCGTGGCCGAGGGCGTCTTCGGCGCGCAGCACGTTCCGGGCCCGGCGGGGTGCCGGTGTTCCAGGCGGAGCCGGTCTTCCACACCGGGGCGAAGCCGCCGAGGACGCGGACCACCGCGTCGGTCCCCTGCCTGAGGTGGGCGACGAGGTCGCTCCGTCGGTCGTCCGCGAACGCGGCGGGGGACGCCGCGGCCTTCGCGTCGGTGGCCGGCAGCCAGGCCGGGGCGGCGAGCACACCGGTGGGCTCCACACGGTCGGCGGGTGAACGCGGGGCGCACGAGGCACGGAAACGCGCCTTCGGGGGCGCTCAGGGGACCGGTACCACCAAGTCCGCCCGCCCGCGCGTCGCCGCCACCAGGTCGGCGTTGCGCTGGTCCGTGCCCCGTACCCAGGCCACGGCCGTCTGGTGGTCCTTGCCGAACTCCTCGTGCCGGGCGACCAGCCGGCCGATCCGCTCGGCCTCGTCCGTCTCGCAGAACCACACCTCGTCCAGGCACGGCCGCACCCGCGCCCACGAACCCTCCGTCACCAGGAGGTAGTTGCCCTCGGTCACCACCAGCCGGGCCGTCGGCGGCACCGGGATCGCGCCCGCGATCGGCTGCTCCAGCACCCGCTCGAACCCGGGCGCGTACACCACCTCGTCGGTGTCCTCGCGCAACCGCCGCAACAGCGCCGCGTACCCGGCCGCGTCGAACGTGTCCGGCGCCCCCTTGCGATTCCGGCGGCCGAGCCGGTCCAGTTCGGCGTCGGCGAGGTGGAAGCCGTCCATGGGCACGTGCGCGGCCCACGGCGGCCCGTCGGCATTCAGGGCGCGCACCAGACGCTCGGCGAGGGTGGTCTTGCCCGCACCGGGGCTGCCCGCGATGCCGAGCAGGGCGCGCCGGCCGTCCCGGGGGAGCGCGCGGGCACGGGCGAGGAGATCGTCGAAGGTCAGCGGCACACAGCAGAGTGTGTCATCAGGAGTTCGCGCGCTGTGTGGCGTGCGCCACTCACTGGACGGCGCCCCAGGGGGAACAGTGCTGGGTATGACTCAGCTCGGTCTTCCCGACACGATCCAGGCCTGTCTCTTCGACCTCGACGGGGTGGTCACGAAGACCGCCGTCGTGCACGCGGCCGCCTGGAAGGAGACGTTCGACGCGTTCCTGCGGGACTACGAGGGGGAGCGGGGACGGCCGTTCGACCCGGTCGCCGACTACGACGAGTACGTCGACGGCCGCCCCCGCGCCGACGGCGTCCGCGCCTTCCTCGACTCGCGCGGCATCCACCTGCCCGAGGGCACCCCCGAGGACCCACCGGGCACCCGTAGCGTGCACGGCCTCGGCAACCGCAAGAACGTCCTGCTGCTGGAGAGGATCCGCACCGGCGGCGTCGAGGCCTACGAGGGCACCCTGCGCTATCTGGAGGCCGTCCGTGCCGAGGGGCTGCGCACGGCGATCGTCTCCTCCAGCGCCAACTGCCAGGACGTGCTGCGCTCCGTCGGCGCCGAGCACTTCTTCGACGTACGGATCGACGGGGTGGTCGCCGCCGAACGGCACCTGCCGGGCAAGCCGCACCCCGACACCTTCCTCGCCGCCGCCCGCGACCTGGGCGTCGCGCCGCAGCGGGCCGCCGTCTTCGAGGACGCGCTGGCCGGCATGGACGCGGGCCGCGCGGGCGGCTTCGGGTACGTCGTCGGCGTGGACCGGGTCGGGCAGACCGACGCGCTGTACGCGCACGGCGCGAGCGTCGTCGTCAAGGACCTCGCCGAGCTGGGAGGCAAGCAGTGATCACCGACCGGTCGTACGCCGTCGAGCCGTGGGCCGTCCGGGAGACCGCCCTCGCCCTCGACGTCCTCGCCCAGAGCGAGTCGGTGTTCGCGCTGTCCAACGGCCATGTCGGCTGGCGCGGCAACCTCGACGAGGGCGAACCGCACGGCCTGCCCGGCAGCTACCTCAACGGTGTCCACGAGGTGCATCCGCTGCCGTACGCGGAGGCCGGCTACGGCTATCCGGAGTCGGGCCAGACGGTCATCAACGTCACCAACGGCAAGATCGTCCGGCTGCTCGTCGACGATGAGCCGTTCGACCTGCGCTACGGCCGGCTCGTCGCCCACGAGCGGGTCCTGGACCTGCGCCGCGGAGTTCTGGAGCGCACCTGCGAGTGGACCTCCCCGGCGGGCTCCACGGTCCGGGTGCGTTCGACCAGGCTGGTGTCGCTGACCCAGCGCGCGGTGGCCGCGATCGCCTACGAGGTGGAGGCCGTCGGCTGCCGCAGCCGGGTGGTGATCCAGTCCGAGCTGGTCGCCAACGAGTCCCTGCCGGAGTCCAACGGCGACCCGCGCGCGGCCATGGCACTGCAGTCACCGCTGGAGCAGGAGGACCACTTCGCCTCCGGCAGCCGGCTGCGGCTGGTGCACCGCACCCGGCGCAGCGGCCTGCGGGTGGCCGTGGCCGCCGACCACGTCGTCAGCGGCCCCGAGCGCACCACCACCCGCAGCGAGAGCGGCAGCGACGTGGCCCGGCTGACCGTCACCTCGGTACTGGAGCCCGGGCAGACGCTGCGGATGGAGAAGCTGGTCGCCCACGGCTGGTCCGGCGCCCGTTCGCTGCCCGCGATGGCCGACCAGGTGGACGCCGCGCTCGCCGCCGCCGCGCACGACGGCTGGCAGGGCCTGCTGGCGGACCAGCGGGCCTGTCTGGACGACTTCTGGGCCCGCGCCGACGTCGAGGTGGAGGGCGACGAGGAGGTCCAGCAGGCCGTCCGCTTCGCCCTGTTCCACGTCCTGCAGGCGGGCAGCCGCGCCGAGCAGCGCGCCATCCCGGCGAAGGGCCTGACCGGCTCCGGCTACGACGGGCACGCCTTCTGGGACACCGAGATGTTCGTGCTGCCCGTGCTCACCCACACCGCGCCCGCGGCCGTCGCCGAGGCGCTGCGCTGGCGGTACAGCACCCTGGACGAGGCCCGTGAGCGCGCGGCCCAACTGGGGCTCGCCGGGGCCGCGTTCCCCTGGCGGACCATCGCCGGACCGGAGGGCTCGGCGTACTGGCCGGCCGGCACCGCCGCCTTCCATGTGAACGCCGCCATAGCCGACGCCGTCGTCCGGTACGCCGAGGCCACCGGCGACACCGTGTTCGAGCGCGAGGCCGGCGTGGAGCTGCTGGTGGAGACGGCCCGGCTGTGGCGCTCGCTGGGCCACCACGACGGGCACGGCGCCTTCCACATCGACGGCGTCACCGGCCCCGACGAGTACAGCGCGGTCGCCGACGACAACACGTACACCAACCTCATGGCCCGGCAGAACCTGCTCGCCGCGGCCGACGCCACCGAACGCCACCCGCGCGAGGCGGCCCGGCTCGGCGTGGACGCGGAGGAGGCAGCCTCCTGGCGGGACGCCGCCGAGGCGATCCACATCCCCTACAACGAGGAACTGCGCGTCCACGAACAGCACGCCGGGTTCACCCGCTACCAGCGCTGGGACTTCGGTGGCACCCGCGCCGACCAGTACCCGCTGCTGCTGCACTTCCCCTACTTCGACCTCTACCGCAAGCAGGTCGTCAAGCAGGCCGACCTGGTGCTGGCCATGTACACGTGCGGCGACTACTTCGACGCGGACCACGACGAGGAGCAGATCGCCCGGAACCTCGCCTACTACGAGCCGCTGACCGTCCGGGACTCCTCCCTGTCGGCCTGCTGCCAGGCCGTCCTCGCCGCCCAGGTGGGCCATCTGGACCTCGCCTACGCCTACACCACCGAGGCGGCGCTGATGGATCTGCAGGACCTGGAGCACAACACCCGCGACGGGCTGCACATCGCCTCGCTCGCCGGTACCTGGATGGCGCTGGTGGCGGGCTTCGGCGGGATGCGCCGCGACGGCGAGCGCCTGCGGTTCGCGCCGCGCCTGCCCGAGCGGCTGAGCCGGCTCGCCTTCCACGTCGAGTTCCGCGGCCGGAGGCTGCGCGTGGAGATCGGCGCGGACAAGGCGACGTACGCGCTGCTGGACGGGCCGCCGTTGAGCCTGCGGCATCATGGGGAGCCGCTCACCGTGAGTACGGACGAGCCGGCGGTGCGGGCCCTTGCGCCGGTGGTACGACGGCCCGCACCGGAGCAGCCGCTGCATCGCGCGCCGAACGGGGGTTGAGCGCCTCGCTCCGCGGGGAGTGCCGAGGAGCAGACAGTGCCGGAATGTGCCGTCGGTCGTCCGCTGCGCCGTCGTGGCTGGTCGCGCAGTTCCTCGCGCCCCTTCGGGGCGCTTTCAGTGCAGCGCGCCCGATAGCAGCCGCAGCAGGTCGCCCGTCGCGTCGGCGGCGAGCAGGGCGGAGAGGGCGCCCAGCAGGAGGACGGCCAGCGCGGCGGGCCACAGCCTCGGGGGCGGGCTCGTCCGAAGGGCCGCGATGCGTCGGGTGACGGCCCGGTCGGTGAAGCCCAGCGGGCACGGCCTGGCCCGGCCCGCGGTGAGCGCGGCCCGGGCCAGCGCCCGGGCGGTGGTGCGCCGGTCGCAGACCGTGGCCGCCTGCTCGTCCGCCCAGCGCTCCACGAGAAACGTGATGGCCGAACGCACCTGGGCCAGCAGCGGGTTGGCCGCCGCGGCGAGCGTGGCCGCCGTCACCAGCCGCCCGTGCCGGTGCGTGAGATGGGCGCGCTCGTGGGCGAGCAGCGCCCGCCGCTCGCCCGGCGCGAGCGCGCCCAGCATCGCCGAGGTGACCAGGATCCGGCCCGGACGGCCCGGGACCGCGAACGCCTGCGCTGTTGCGGAGGCGGCGACGATCAGCTCGGTGTCCGCCGGATGCCCCGCGCACAGCCGACGCAGGGCCCGCCGGGTGCGCAGTTCGGCGTGTACGGCCCGCCGCACCCGCAGGGCGATCGCCACCAGGGCCAGGCCCGCGGCGAGCCCGATCGCCTCGGGCACCGGATCGGTGAGCGGACGCCCGTCCTCGCGGGCCTCGCGGATCACCGGCGGCACGTGCCCGAGGAGCGCGGCGGCCAGCAGGGCCAGCGACCAGGTGGTGGCCACGGCGGTCAGCACGGCCGCCGAGGTCAGCACGCGCGCGGCGAGCGCGGGAGCGACCCGCCGGGCGACCACCGGCCCGACCGCCGACAGCAGCAGCGACAGCACCAGCGGGCCGTACACGTCGAACGTCATGCGCCGCCTCCGGCGAGCAGCTCGCGCAGCGCCCGCTCCTCATCGGGACTCAGGCCGGTCACGAACTGCTGAAGCGCGGCGATCGGGTCGGGGCCCCGGTCCAGGGCCTCGTGCATCGCCTCGGCGGTCAGCTCGGCCGCGTTCTTCGCCGGACGGTACGCGCCGCGCCGCCCGTCGGCGTCCCGCAGTACCAGCCCCTTGTCATAGAGGCGTTTGAGGATCGTGTGCACCGTGTTGTAGGCGAGTGCGCCGTCGACCTCGGCCTGGATCTCCGCCGGGGTCAACGGCCGCTCGGTCGCCCAGAGAGCGGCCAGTACCTCGCTCTCCAGCGCACCGGCGCTGCGCCGCTCCGCCCTCCCGCGGGACCCTGTGCCAGCCATGTCCCAACCTTACAGCGCGTAGTGCCGTCGGCCGGATGGCCCCGTCTGTCCGGCTGCGGGCAGACCTTTGGGATAGTTTGGCGGTGTTTTCCCTGCGGGGTGACAGGGGTCCGCACGCCGAGGGACAGGGGTGATGATGGCCGGCAGCGCGCACGCCACGCTCGCCGGGCTGCGGCGCGAGCGCTCACACCACACGTCCGGCGGCGCCCGGCGGACCCGGTGCCCGGTCGCGCTCGCGGCTGTGACGGCGGCCTTCACCCTGGCCCAACTGCTCCTCGTCCGGCCCGGCATGGGCCTCGGCTGGGACGAGACGGTCTACGTCAGCCAGGTCAGCGCCCATGCCCCCGCCGCCTTCTTCAGCGCACCCCGCGCCCGGGGCGTCTCCCTGCTCGTCGCGCCCGTCGCCTCCTGGTCGTCCTCGACGCCCCTGCTGCGGATCTACCTCGCGGTCCTGTCCGGACTCGCCCTGTTCCTGGCCCTGCGCGCGTGGCGCGGCCTGTTCCCGGCCCGTGTCCTAGCCCTCGCCGGCGCCCTGTTCGCCTCCCTGTGGGTGACCCTGTTCTACGGCCCGCAGGCCATGCCCAACTACTGGGTGGCCGTGGGTGCCCTGGCCGCCGTCGCCTGCTTCCTGCGCGCCCGCGCCGGCCAGGGGCGTTCCCCGTACCGGGGCCTGGCGGCGAGTGCCGCGCTCATGGCCTGGATGCGGCCCATGGACGCCGTCTGGGCGGTGCTGCCGCTGCTCGCCCTCGCCCTCGCCCGCCGCCACTGGCGGCCCCTCGCGGTGCTGCTCGCCGGGCTCGCGGCCGGCGCCGCCGAGTGGATCGTCGAGGCCTGTGTCAGCTACGGCGGCCCGGTTCGCCGGCTGGCCGACGCCTCGGCGATCCAGGGCGGCCTCGGCCGGCACTTCGCCGTCGCCGACCAGCTGCGCAGCCTCGGCGGCCGGACCCTGTGCCGGCCCTGCACCGGCGACCTGCCCCACCCGGTGGTCATCGCCTGGTGGTTCGTCCTGCCCCTGCTCGCCGTGCTCGGGCTCGCCGTCGCCGTCCGCGCCCGGCGTACGGCGGCCACACTGCTGCCGTTCGCCTGCGCGGCGACCGCCGCCTTCCCCTACCTGTTCCTGATCGACTACGCGGCCCCGCGGTTCCTGCTGCCCGCCTACGCGCTGCTCGCCCTCCCGGTCGCCGACGCCCTGACCCACCTGGTCAGCGCACCGCGCCGGCCCTGGCGCCCGGTCGTCGCCACGCTTCTCGCCCTGGGACTCGCCGTCCACCTCACGGTGCAACTGGCCGTCCTGGTCCACACGGTGGACACCACCACCGCGCAACACCGCGGCTGGTCCCGCACGGCCGCCGCCCTGCACCGGCTCGGTGTCCGCCCGCCCTGTCTGCTCACCGGGAACGAGGCCATCCCGATCGCGTTCTACGCCGGGTGCGCCTCGGCCGCGACCAGCGGGCACAACGCCAACAGCACCGACAGCGCCATCGCCGGGACCGCCCGGCGGGCCCCGGTCGCCGTACTGGTGCCCGCCGGCTCCGGGCCGCCCGGGTACGCCCGCGACTGGCGGGCCGAGCCCTTCGACGGCGGGCGGCTGTACTTCACCGTGCCCGAGAGCGGCCGATGACCTCACCGGCGCACCTCGCCGCCTGCCTGGGCCGGCGCCGTGCCTGCTGGCACACGGGCGTGGTGCTCGCCGTCCTGCTCGGCGGGCTGTATCTGGCCCGCCGGCACTGGCCCGCCCTCGAGAACGGGGCCTGGCGGCTGGCCGGCGCCGATCGGGGCTGGCTGCTGGCCGGCGCGGCGGCGGCCGTCGGCACCTGGGCGGCGTCGGCGCTCGCCCAGCAGGGCGCGGTGGTACGACGGCTGCCCGGATTCCGGTTGGTCGCCGCCCAGTTCGCCGCCTCCGCCGCGGGGCACCTGCTGCCCGCCGGGCTCGGCGCGGCGGCGATCAACCTGCGGTTCCTGATGCGCTGCGGGCTGCCCGCGGGCCGCTCGGCCAGCGCCATCGCCGTCAAGGCCACCGCCGGTGCCACCGTCCGCCTGACGCTGATCGCCGTGCTCGCCCCCGCCTGCCCCGGCCTGCTGCGCCTGCCGCGGCTGAGCCCCACCGCCGTCGCCGTCTGCGTGGGCGGCCTCGCCCTGCTCGCGGCCCTGCCGGCGAGCCCCTGGTGGGGACGGTGCCGACGGGCCCTGTCGGCCGTCCGGGCCGACATCCGCGCCCTGCACGTCAGCCGCGCGCGGGCCGCTGCCCTGTGGGGCGGCTCCCTCGCCTTCGCCGCGCTGCACTGTCTGGTCCTCGTCGCCGTCACCCGGGCGGTCGCACTGCCGCTGCCCCCGCTCCAGGTGGCCCTGCTGTACCTCGCCGCGAGCAGTGCCGCCGCGTTGCTGCCGACCCCGGGCGGTCTCGGCTCCCTCGACGCGGCGCTCGCCCTCGCCCTCACCGTCTCCGGCGCTCCCACGGTGGCCGCCGCCTCCGCCGTGCTCGGCTACCGGCTGCTGACCGTGTGGTTCCCGCTGCTCCCGGGGCTGTTCGTGCTCGGGGTGCTGGTGCGGCGCAAGGCTCTGTGAGGAAGGGGGGTTTCCGGCGCACCCGCCGCAGGTAGGAGTCGGATGTCACGTGCCGCCACACGAGGGGGAGAGCCATGGCGGGGAGCGACACCGCGGGGCTGCCGAGCGAGGCGTTCTTCACGCCGGGGACGTCGTCCTTCACCGAGTTCCTGGCCGCGCACCGACCCGGGCTGCTGCCCACCGCGCGCTCGCTGCCCGAGGGCGTACGCATGGCCCCCGACCGGTTTCCGCACGGCACCACCGTGCTCACCCTCAGCTACCGCGACGGCGTGCTCATAGCCGGCGACCGGCGGGCCACCATGGGCAACCTCATCGCCCAGCGCGACCTGGAGAAGGTGCACCCCGCCGACGACTTCACGGCCGTCGCCTTCGCCGGCACCGTCGGCCTCGCCGTCGACATGGTGCGGCTCTACCAGGTCGAGCTCACGCACTTCGAGAAGATCGAGGGCACCGCGATGACCCTGGCCGGCAAGGCGACGCGCCTCGCGGCCATGATCCGGCAGAACCTCGCCCAGGCCCTGCAGGGCCTCGCCGTCGTCCCGCTGCTCGCCGGATACGACCTCACGGCGCCCGACGGCGGACGCGGCCGCGTCTTCGGCTTCGACGCGGCCGGCGGTCTCTACGAGAAACGGGACTTCTACGCCGAGGGCTCCGGCTCCCCGTACGCCCGCGGCGCCCTGAAGAAGCTGTACCGGCCGGGCCTCACCCGCCGTGAGGCCGCCCTCGCCGCGCTCCATGCGCTGTACGACGCGGCGGACGACGACTCGGCCACCGGCGGTCCCGACCTGAACCGCCGTATCTTCCCCGTCGTCTGCGTCATCACCGCGGACGGCTTCGAGCGGCTGCCGGAACGGGAGACCGAGGAACTCAGCCGGGAGATGGTCGACCAGCGCACCACCCGCCCGGACGGACCGCAGGCCATGCCGTCCGCCTGAACCCCGATCCCGCCCGCCGCCCCGTCCCGGCCGGTTCCCGACCGCGAGCAGCGGACCTGCGCGGCCGGCGGGGCGGACCTCATCCGCGGACCTCATCCGCGGACCTCCTTCGCCGCCTTGCGGGAGCGCAGCACCTCGGCGGCGACCGGAAGGAGGGAGGCGAGGACGATCAGCGCGATCACCGGCAGCAGGTACTGGTCGACGTTCGGGATCGAGGAGCCCAGCGCGTAGCCGCCGAGCGTCAGGCCGAGGCTCCAGACGAGCCCGCCCGCCACCTGCCAGAGGGTGAAGGTCCGCGCCGGGACGCCGAGCGCGCCCGCCATCGGGTTCAGCACCGTGCGCACCACCGGGACGAACCGGGCCAGCACGATCGCCTTCGCGTGGCCGTACCGCCCCAGCAGTTCCTCGGCCCGCCGTGCGCCCTCGCGCAGCTTCGCCGACCGGCTGCGGGCCAGCAGCGCGCCGCCCGCCTTCCGGCCGAGCAGGAACCCGCACTGGGAGCCGGCCAGGGCACCGACGGCCGCCGCGACGAGCAGCGGCCCGAGCGACAGGTGCAACCCCCGGTCGGACGCTCCCGTGCACAGCAGCCCCGCCGTGAACAGCAGGGAGTCTCCGGGCAGGAAGAACCCGATCAGCAGGCCCGTCTCCGCGAAGAGCACCACACCGACGCCGAGTACGCCGAAGGCGGCGAGCAGGGAATGGGCGTCGAGCACGTTGACCGCGAGCTGAGACACCAGGGGTGGGGGAGCGGCCATCGCCGTACGCCCTTTCTCCGACAGGATCCAACGACAGATCCAACGACAGGTCCACTGACAGGTCCAACGAGAGGATCCAACGACGGATCCGGTGACAAGATGCGACTACACATTTGTAGACGGTTTTGGTGCCGCGGATGCACGGTCCGTGGCAGGCGCTCCTGGCCTTTGCCCGTCCATTGCCGCTTTATGACCGGCTGACTACACGGCCGTCGTCATGATGGTCCGCGAAGGTAAGGCATGCCTTCACTAAGTGCCAGGGAGGGCAGCAGGGCATGTGGGACGACGCGTTTCCGAGTTTCCTGATCGGACTCAGGGAGGGACTCGAAGCCGGACTGATCGTCTCCATCCTGGTCGCCACCCTGGTGAGAGCCGGGGCACGCTCCCGGCTGCCCCAGGTGTGGACCGGTGTGCTGGCCGCCGTCGCCGTGGCGATGAGCTTCGGCGCCGTGCTCACCTTCACCGCCGCGTCCATGCCGCAGACCGCCCAGGAGGCGTTCGGCGGCACCCTCAGCGTGATCGCCGTCGCGTTCGTCACCGCCATGGTGTTCTGGATGCGCCGCTCGGCCCGCAGCCTGTCCGGCGAGCTGAAGGAGAAGGTGACCGGCGCCCTCGCCATGGGCTCCGGCGTGCTGATCCTCACCTCCTTCCTCGCGGTCGGCCGTGAGGGCCTGGAGACGGCCCTGTTCCTGTGGACCACCGCGCAGGCCGCCGGTGAGTCGGCCGGACCGCTGACCGGCGCCGGCATCGGCCTCGTCCTCGCGGCGGGGCTGTGCTGGGGCCTGTACCGGCGCGTCCTGAAGATCAACCTGACGAAGTTCTTCACCGCCACCGGCGCCGTCCTGATCGTCATCGCCGCCGGCGTCCTCGGCTACGGCCTGCGCGACCTCCAGGAGGGCGGCGTGCTGCCGGGCAGGACCGCCTACGCGGTCGACCTCGCGGGCAGCGTCGACGCCGGCTCCTGGTACAGCACCCTGGTCCAGGGCGTCTTCAACCTCACCCCGACCATGACCTGGCTCCAGGTGGTCGCCTACGTCGCCTACCTGGCCGTCGTGATGACCCTGTTCGTGCGCGGCGTGCGGGGCACGGCCCCGAAGCAGGCGAAGGACCGGCCCGCGCGGGAGCCGGCGGCCGCCCGGCCCGAGCGGCGCCGGCCGGGCTGGGTGGTGCCGGCCGCCGTCGTCGCCGTGCCCGCCGTGATCGCCGGACTCGTCGTCGCCTTCGCCCGTCCCAAGCCCACCGGTGACCAGACGGTCGCCGTCTCCGAGACCGAGTGCGGCAAGGGCTTCACCGCGCCCGAGCCGGGGCGGCAGACCTTCCAGATGCACAACACCGGCGGCAAGACCTCCGAGGTGTACCTGGTCGACCCGTCCACCGACGCGGTCTACGGCGAGATCGAGGGCCTGGCCCCCGGCACCACCCGCGACCTCGTCGCCACCGTCGCCGGCGGCACCTACGCCTGGCGCTGTGTCCCGACCGGCGGCAAAGCCGTCACCTCCCAGCCGGTCACCGTGAGCGGCGGCGGCGCGGCCAAGCCGGTCGTCCCCGTCTCCGAGCAGGACCTCGCCACACCCCTGAAGGCGTACAAGACGTACGTCGAGCAGGGCCTGAGCACCCTCGTCACCCAGACGCACAGCCTCGACGACGACATCGAGCACGGCCATCTGGACAAGGCCCGCACCGACTGGCTCACCGCCCACCGCACCTACGCCTCCCTCGGCGCCGCCTACGGCACCTTCGAGGACTACGACCAGAAGATCGACGGCCGCGCCGACGGACTCCCGGACGGTGAGCGGGACAAGGACTTCACCGGCTTCCTGCGGATCGAGTACGGCCTGTGGCACGGGGAGTCCGCGGCCGGTCTGCGTGGCCCCGCCCGGCAGCTCGCCGCAGACGCCGCAGGGCTGCGGAAGGCCTTCCCGGCCCAGGCCTTCGATCCCGGCGACCTGCCGCTGCGCGCGCACGAGATTCTGGAGAACACCCTCCAGTTCGAGCTGACCGGCGACACCGACGAGGGCAGCGGCACCGGCCTCGCCACCGCCGACGCCAACCTCGCCGGCACCCGCGAACTGCTCACCGTGCTCAAGCCGCTGCTCACCACCCGCGCACCCCGGCTGCTCCCGACGGTCGGCACGGACATCGCCCGCCTGCAGAAGCTCCTGGACGCCGCCCACCACGGCACCGACTGGACTCCCGTCGACAAGCTCGCAGCCGCCGACAGGCAGCGCCTCGACGGTGCCACCGGGCAACTGCTGGAAGACCTCGCCCCCGTCCCGGACCTCCTCGAGATCCGGAAGTCCGCCTGATGACCACCGCGCACCCGCACCCCGAGCACCCCGAAGGGACCCCGACGATGCCGACCGCCGACACGCCGACCTGCCCCGCCGGCCCCGCCCGCCGCTCCTTCGTGCGGACCGCCCTGGGCGCCGGAGCCGCCGGAGCGGTCCTGGCCGGCGGCGGCTTCGCCCTCGGTGAGAGCGGCGGCACGGCCCAGGCCCGGACCGCCAACGCGGACGGCAGCGCCAAGGTCCCCTTCCACGGCGCCCACCAGGCCGGCATCATCACCCCGGCACCGGCCGCCGCCACCTTCGTCTCCCTGGACGTCATCGCCGACGACCGCAAGGGCCTGACCGAGCTGCTGAAGACCATCACCGAGCGGGCCCGCTTCCTCACCTCCGGCGGTGCCCCCGCCGACCTGGGCGTCGGCGCGCCGCCCTCCGACAACGGCATCCTCGGCCCCGAGGTCCCCTCGGACCGCCTCACCGTGACCGTCGGCGTCGGTGCCTCCCTCTTCGACGACCGTTACGGCCTCGCCAAGGCCCGGCCCGCCCGGCTCACCCCGATGCGGACCTTCCCCAACGACAACCTGAACGCGGCCGAGTGCCACGGCGACCTCTCCCTGCAGATCTGCGCCCAGAGCCAGGACACCGTGCTGCACGCGCTGCGCGACATCGCCCGGCACACCCGGGGCGCGATGCAGATCAAGTGGCGCGTCGACGGCTTCCAGAACGCCCCGCGCCCCGCCGGCGCCCAGCGCAACCTGCTCGGCTTCAAGGACGGCATCGCCAACCCGGACGTCACCTCCGCCCGCGAGACGGACAAGCTGATCTGGGTCGGCGACGGCCAGGGCGAGCCCGCCTGGACCCGGGGCGGCAGTTACCAGGTCATCCGGATCATCCGGATGCTGGTCGAGTTCTGGGACCGGGTCTCGCTCAGCGAGCAGGAGAAGATGTTCGGCCGCCGCAAGGACACCGGCGCCCCGCTCGACGGCGCCCAGGAGACCGACGTCCCCAACTACGCCAAGGACCCGCACGGCACCGCGATCCCGCTCGACTCCCACATCCGCCTCGCCAACCCGCGCACCGCGAAGACCGACAGCTCCCGCATCCTGCGCCGCGGCTACAACTACGACCGGGGCGTGGACGACGTCGGCAACCTCGACATGGGCCTGGTGTTCTGCTGCTACCAGCAGGACGTCAAGCGGCAGTTCGAGGCCGTGCAGACCCGGCTGATCGACGAGCCCCTGGTCGACTACATCTCCCCGACGGGCGGCGGCTACTTCTTCGCCCTCCCCGGCGTCCGGGACACCGGGGACTGGCTGGGCCGGGGCATGGTCTCCGCCTGACGTCGGCCCGATCGTGCGCCGACGGGGTTAACGACCCGGCTGCGGGAAACGCGGACGGGGACCGCCCGCGAGCCGCGAAGGAGGCGACCATGAGCGACCAGCAGTCCGAACAGACCCCGATGGCGGACGACGCCTACCAGCCCACCGGTACCAACGAGGAGCAGGAGGACGCCGGTCCCCTGGACCTCCAGGACGCGGTCGACGAGCGCACCTACGACGACGTCCTCGACGAGGGCTACTCCCCGCCCGAACGCCCCCTCGGCGTCACCAAGCACGGCACCACCGCAGCCGAGCAGCACGCGGGGGAGACCCTCGACGAACGGCTCGCCCAGGAGGTACCGGACGCGCAGCCGACGGCAGGCGACGAGATCGGCGACCTGCCCGGCGGCGAGGGCGAGCCGGTGGACCCGGAGGCGGGCGACTCCCGCGCGGGCCGCCTGGTGGCCCCCGACGAGGGTGCCCACCCCGACACCGTCAAGGAGGAGATCGCCCAGGACGTGGGCATCGACGGGGGAGCGGCAGGCGCGGAAGAGGCCGCGGTCCACGTGGTGGAGGAAGAGACCTGAACGGCGCTAGTCCAGTCGGTCGATCTGCCGGAGGCGATTGGTGGCATCCAGCGCGGCGACCTTGTACGACTCCGCCAGCGTCGGATAGTTGAACACCGCGTTGACCAGGTAGTCCACGGTCCCCCCACACCCCATCACGGACTGCCCGATGTGAATCAACTCCGTCGCACCGGAACCGAAACAGTGCACCCCGAGCAGCGTCCGGTCCACCGCGGACACCAGCAGCTTGAGCACGCCGTGCGAGTCCCCGATGATCTGCCCGCGGGCCAGCTCCCGGTACCGGGCCACCCCCACCTCGAACGGCACCCGGTCCTCGGTCAGCTGGTCCTCGGTCCGTCCGACGAAACTGATCTCCGGGATGGTGTAGATGCCGATCGGCTGCAGATGGTGCATCCGCCCGGCCGGCTCCCCGCACGCGTGGTACGCCGCCGCGCGGCCCTGCTCCATCGAGGTCGCGGCGAGCGCCGGGAAGCCGATGACGTCACCGACGGCGTAGATGTGCGGCACCTCGGTGCGGTAGTTCTCGTCCACCGTGATCCGGCCGCGCGCGTCCGCCGCCAGCCCCGCCCGGTCCAGGTCGAGTTCCTCGGTCAGGCCCTGCCGGCCCGCCGAGTACATCACCGTGTCCGCGGGGATCCTCTTGCCGCTCTCCAGCACGGTGAGCGTGCCCCGCGGATGGCGTTCGACGCCGGCGACGGTCTCGCCGAACCGGAAGGTGACGGCCAGGTCCCGCAGGTGGTACCTGAGCGACTCCACGATCTCGACGTCGCACAGGTCCAGCATCCCGGGCCGCTTCTCCACCACGGTCACCTTGCTGCCCAGCGCCGCGAACATCGAGGCGTACTCCATGCCGACGACACCCGCGCCGACGATCACCATGGACCGCGGCACCCGCTCCAGCGAGAGCACGTTGTCGGAGTCCATGATCGTCCGCCCGTCGAACGCGACGCTGTCCGGACGCGCCGGCCGGGTGCCGGTGGCGATGACGACGTGCCCCGCGCTCAAGTGCCGTTCCCGGCCGGACGGGTCGGACACGACGATGGTGTGCGGGTCGGCGAAGCGGGCCGTACCGGAGTGGACGGTGACGTGGTTACGGGCGAGCTGGCTGCGGACGACGTCCACCTCGCGGGCGACGACGTGCCGGGTGCGCGCGGTCAGGTCGGCGACGGTGATGTCGTCCTTCAACCGGTAGCTCTGCCCGTACAGGTCGCGCTGGGTGAGACCGGTCAGGTACAGCACCGCCTCGCGCAGGGTCTTGGAGGGGATGGTCCCGGTGTGCAGGGAGACCCCGCCGAGCATGTCGGGGCGGTCGACGACGGCGACGCGGCGGCCCAGCTTGGCCGCGGCGATGGCGGCCTTCTGGCCGCCGGGTCCGGATCCGATGACGAGCATGTCGAAGTCGGGCACCCTCGGGAGTCTGACAGCCCTCCGGCCCCCTCCGGAAGGGATCGCCACCGCCGGAATCCCCAGAATCGTAAGGGAGTTGCCGTCGGCGCCCCCTCTCCTCGCCGCGCGGGTCTCCCGGGAGGACAATGACACCATGGGCCAGCGACCCGGCGACCTGAGCGCTCCCGCCCGGCTGGCCGACCCCCACGAGGGCATCGGCGCCGACGAACTCGCGCTCGCCACCCGGAACCACGGTCTGCCCCTGGAAGCCCTCCGCTACGACATCACCCCGCCCGGACTGCACTACGTCCTCACGCACTACGACATCCCGTACGTACCGCACGCCGGTGCCTGGCGGCTGACCGTCGACGGACGAGTGCGTACCCCGCTCGATCTGTCCCTCGCCGACCTGCTGTCGTTCCCGCAGGTCACCACCCGTGTGACCCTGGAGTGCGCGGGCAACGGACGGGCGCTGCTGACCCCCCGGCCGGTCAGCCAGCCCTGGCTGGTGGAGGCGGTCGGCACCGCCGACTGGACCGGCGTACCGCTCAGAGTGCTGCTCGCCGAGGCGGGTGCGGACCCGGCGGCCGCGGACGTCGTCTTCACCGGCGCCGACCACGGGGTCGAGCGCGGTGCCGAACAGGACTACCAGCGGGCCCTGCCCCTCGGCGTGGCCGTCGGCGACGACCCGGAGGTCCTGGTCGCCACCGCCATGAACGGCGCGCCGCTGCCGCCGCAGCACGGCCGGCCGCTGCGGTTGGTCGTGCCCGGCTGGTACGGCATGGCCCACGTGAAGTGGCTGCGCTCGGTCACCGTCAGCGGCGTACCGTTCACGGGCTTCCAGCAGTCGGTCGCCTACCGGATCCGCCGCACCGCCGACGAGGAGGGCGAGCCGGTCACGCGGATCGCACCGCGTGCGTTGTTCGTGCCGCCGGGGTTTCCCGACTTCATGTCGCGCACGCGGGTGGTGCGGCCGGGGCCCGTGACGCTGCTCGGCCGCGCTTGGTCCGGCCAGCTGCCCGTCTCCTCGGTGGAGGTGAGTACGGACCATGGCGGGAGCTGGAGGCCGGCCGTTCTCGATCCGGTCCGGGACGGGCAGCGGTGGGCTTGGCGTGCCTGGCACTACGACTGGACCGCGGTCCCCGGCGATCATGTCGTGGGCGCGCGTGCGACCGGCCCGGGCGGTCGCACTCAGCCTCTTGAACAGCGCTGGAACCGCGGTGGCTTCGCCAACAACGCGGTCCGCTTTGTTCGGGTGGTGTGTGTTGCCGACGCCTCTGCGCCGTAGGACTTCACGCCGCCCGGCGGGCGCGGGCGTTCCGCGGTTGCTCGCGCGGTTCCCCGCGCCCCTTCGGGCCGGCTGTTGTCCCCCCGTTTGACAGGAGCCCTTGATTCCCCGGACCGCCCTACGGCAGCAGCCTCTCGATGGCCGTCGGGCCCTCCTTCTCCATCTTGCGGCGTGCCCAGGCGAGGTTCTTCGGATTGACGTCCCTGCCCGCCGCCATCACCAGGTCCTCCGGGGTGATGTCCCGGGAGGGAGCGGAGTGGAGCAGGGCGTCCGGGGTGCAGTGGTCGTCGGGCGACCGGGACTCGTCAGGTGTGGATGTCGACATGATGCCTCCTCCTCGGTCCGGATGACCGCATCCGTGCCGGTGCCGCCGAACGGGGCACACTCTCACCATTGCCCGCATCCGCGCACCCTGCATCTTCAGGCGCCCGGGAAGCGGGTGAGGAGCGTCTTCCCGTCCCACGGCGAAGCACTCGCTCCTAAGCTGGGAAACAGCTCGCACCACTCACCGGGAGGCCGCCGATGGCCGAGACCCCGTTTCCCGAGGACACCCGTCCCGGCCCCCGCTACCTGCCGATCGCCGAGCACGGGCTCATCGGCGACCTGCGCAGCGTGGCCCTGGTCGGCACGAACGGCACGATCGACTGGTACTGCTGTCCGTCCTTCGACGCTCCCAGTGTCTTCGCGGCGATCCTCGACGCCGAGCGCGGCGGCCGCTTCGAGCTGACCGCCGCCGTACCCGCGCGTACCAAGCAGTTCTACTTCCCCGACACCAACGTACTGATCACCCGGTTCTTCACCGAGGACGGCGTCGGCGAGGTACAGGACTTCATGCCGGTGACCTCGGACGACGCGGTCGGCGCGGGCGAGGCGGGGCGGCACCGGCTGATCCGGCGCGTGGTCTGCGTCCGTGGCACCGTGCCCTTCCGGGTGCTGGTCGCCCCCCGTTTCGGCTACGGCGCCGTCCCGCACACCCTGAACACCGTCGACGGCACCGTCGTCTTCGAGTCCGCCGAGCGGTCCCTGGCGCTCACCTCCACGGTCACCCTGGAGTGCGACGCCCGGGACGCGCGCGCCGACTTCAAGCTCGGCGAGGGCGAGACCGCGGTGTTCGCCCTGGACCAGCTCGCAGCCGCGGTGGCCCCCCGCGGCTGCGCCCACGCCGAGGCCGAGCACGAGTTCAACGCCACGGTCGCCTACTGGCGCGGCTGGCTGCGCCAGTCCCGCTACCGGGGCCGCTGGCGCGAGATGGTGCACCGCTCCGCGCTCACCCTGAAACTGCTCACCTACGCCCCCACCGGCGCCATCGTCGCCGCCCCCACCACCAGCCTGCCCGAGCAGCTCGGCGGCGAGCGCAACTGGGACTACCGGTATGTGTGGGTGCGCGACGCCGCCTTCGCCGTCTACGCGCTGCTACGGCTCGGCTTCGCCGGCGAGGCCGAGGCGTTCATGCGGTTCCTCACCACCCACATCACCCCGCGCGACGCTGACGGCTCCGCCCCGCTGCAGATCATGTACGGCATCGACGGCCGCTCCGAACTGCCCGAGCGCCTGCTCCCGCACCTGGAGGGCCATCTGGGCTCCGCCCCGGTCCGGGTCGGCAACGCCGCCGCCGGCCAGCTCCAGCTGGACATCTACGGCGCGCTGATCGACTCGATCTACCTGTACGACAAGTGGGCCCAGCCGATCTCCAGCGGCCAGTGGGACGACGTGTGCCACCTGGTCGACTGGGTGTGCGACCACTGGGACCAGCCCGACGAGGGCGTGTGGGAGACCCGCGGGGGCCGCAAGAACTTCCTGTACTCGCGGCTGATGTGCTGGGTCGCGATCGAGCGGGCCATCCGGCTCGCCAACCGGCGCGGACTGCCCGCCGAGCTGCCCCGCTGGCGGCAGGCGCGCGACACGATCTACCGGCGGATCATGGACCGCGGCTGGTCCGGGGAGCGCGGGGCCTTCGTGCAGTACGAGGGCGGCGACGTCCTGGACGCGTCCCTGCTGATGATGCCGCTCGCCAAGTTCGTCGCCCCCACCGACCCCAAGTGGCTGTCCACCCTGGACGCCCTGACCGAGGACCTGGTCTCCGACTCCCTCGTCTACCGCTACGACCCGCAGGCCAGCCCCGACGGACTGCGCGGCGACGAGGGCACCTTCTCGATCTGCTCCTTCTGGTACGTGGAGGCACAGGTGCGGGCGGGCAGGCTGGACGAGGCCCGGCTGGCCTTCGAGAAGATGCTCACCTACGCCAACCACCTCGGCCTGTACGCGGAGGAGATCGGCCGCACCGGCGAGCAACAGGGCAACTTCCCGCAGGCGTTCACCCATCTGTCCCTGATCAGCGCCGCGTTCAACCTCGACCGCGCCCTCGGCTGACTCGCCTGTGTACCGGCAGGTCGCCCGGGTACCCGGTGCCTGCCAAGGACTACATCCACACAGGGTCCGCAGAAGGAGGAGGCCCGATGACCAGCACCAGCGAGACCGGTGGTGTCACCGGCACGCGCGACAAGAACTACGACCTGATCTGGTACGTGGAGGCGTGCCTGGACAACGCCCTGCGCCTGGAGACGTACATCCAGGACGCCGAACGCGAGCATGACAACGAGCTCGTGGACCTGTTCCACAAGGCACAGGCCGACAGCCGCAAGGGCGCCGAGATGGGGAAGCAGCTGCTGCGCTCGCGGTTGAGCGCCTGACCCCCTCCTCCGCTCAGGCGAACCGGGAACCCGGAACGGGTCCGGCGGAGCGCACACGCGCCCGGCCGCGGCGCCGGCCAGCCCTGACGGCCCGGCGCACGCGCAGACGTGCGCGTCGTCGCCCGCCGGGCCCTCGTCGTCCCCGCGTGTCGGCGCCCGGGTCTGCCGAAGTCCCCTCGATGGCGACGAGTCCGTGGGTCCCCCCGCCTCGAAGAGGCCGGCGGGTCCGCGGCAGGGTCAGGGCAAGGGCTGCTCCGCCCAGATGATCTTGCCGTGCGGGGTGTACCGGGTGCCCCAGCGGTCCGCGAGCTGCGCGACCAGGAACAGGCCCCGGCCGCCCTCGTCGGTGCTCGCCGCGTACCGCAGGTGCGGCGAGGTGGTGCTGCGGTCGGAGACCTCGCAGATCAGCGTCCGGTCGCGCAGCAGCCGTACGCCGATGGGGCCGCGCCCGTAGCGGATGGCGTTGGTGACCAGCTCGCTCAGGATCAGCTCCGTCGTGAAGTCCAGCTCCGTCAGGCCCCAGTCGGCGAGCCGCCGTGTCACCGACGACCGGATCTCCGACACCGCCGCCGGGTCGGACGGCACCTGCCACTCGGCGACCCGGTCGGCGCCCAGTACCCGGGTGCGGGCGACGATCAGCGCGACGTCGTCGCTCGGCCGGGCCGGCAGCCGGCCCAGCACGGCACGGCAGGTCTCCTCCGGCGACGCGTCAGGCGTGCCGCGCAGGGCGTCGCTCAGCAGATCGAGACCCACGTCGATGTCCCGCTCGCGGTCCTCCACCAGCCCGTCGGTGTACAGCACCAGCCGGCTGCCCTCGGTCAGCTCCAGCTCGGCCGTCTCGAACGGCAGCCCGCCCAGCCCCAGCGGCGGCCCCGCGGGCACCTCGGGGAACTCCACCCGGCCGTCGGGGTGGACCAGCGCGGGCGGCGGATGGCCGGCCCGGGCCAGGGTGCAGACCCGCGCCACCGGGTCGTAGACCGCGTACAGACAGGTCGCGCCGGTGATCGCCGCGGTGCCGTCCGCGGCGGTCTCGTCCTGGTCGATCCGGCCGACCAGCTCGTCCAGCAGCCCGAGGAGTTCGTCCGGCGGCAGGTCCAACGCCGAGAAGTTGTGCACCGCCGTGCGCAGCCGGCCCATGGTGGCCGCCGCGTGCAGCCCGTGTCCCACCACGTCCCCCACCACCAGCGCCACCCGCGCGCCGGACAGCGGCAGCACGTCGAACCAGTCGCCGCCCACCCCGGCCTGCGCCGGCAGATAGCGGTAGGCGAGCTCCAGCGCGCCCTGCTCGGGCAGGCTGCGCGGCAGCAGACTGCGCTGCAGGGTGACCGCCATGCTGTGCTCGCGCGTGTATCTGCGGGCGTTGTCGATGGACACCGCCGCCCGCGCGACCAGCTCCTCGGCGAGGGCCAGCTCCTCGGCGTCGAACGGCTGCGGCTTCTCCGCCCGCCAGAAGTTCGCCACGCCCAGCACCAGGCTGCCCGCCCGGAGCGGCACGGTGATCAGCGAGTGGATGCCGTACGCCAGGACCTGGTCGGTGCGCTCCAGGTCCTGCGCGCGCCAGCCGGGCGCCTCGCGCAGCCGGGGCACCAGCACCGACTGCCCGGTGGTCAGGCTGCGCGCCTGCGGCGAGGTGGCCACGAACCGGATCCGCTCGCCGACCGGGTACAGGGGTTCGTCCTTGCGGATCCCGGCACAGGCGGCACGGCGCAGCGCCGTGCCCGGCCTCGGCTCCTCGCCGTGCAGCACCGCGTCGAACAGATCGACGGTGGCGAAGTCCGCGAACCGGGGCACCGCCAGCTCGGCCAGCTCCTCGGCGGTACGGCTCACGTCCAGGCTGGTGCCGATGCCCACTCCGGCGTCGTACAGCATGTTCAGCCGTTCCCGTGCCACCTCGGCACGGCCGGACAGGGCGCGCAGCTCGGTGGAGTCGCGCAGCGTCGTGACACTGCCGGCGGGGCCGCCGCGCAGGTCGGTGGGGCGCTGGTTGATGGCCAGCAGCCGGTCCTTGACGAGGTGCACCTCGTCCGTGGCCACCCGGCCCGAGGCCAGCAGCGCCGCCGTCTCGCCGTCCAGTCCCAGCTCCAGCACGCTGCGCAGCTCGGCGTTCCGCGGCAGGTCGAGCAGGCGGTGCGCCTCGTCGTTCGCGAGCAGCAGCCGGCCGTCGCCGCCGACGATGAGCACACCCTCACGGACCGCGTGCAGCACCGCGTCATGGTGCTCGTACATGCGCGTCATCTCGTACGGTCCCAGGCCGTGCGTCTGACGCAGCAGCCGTCTGCTGACCAGGGCCGTGCCCGCGGTGGCCAGCGCGAGCGCCGCCGCTGCCGCCGCGAGCAGCAGGGGCAGCTGCTGGGCGGCGGCCCCGCCCACGTGCGCGGTGGTGATCCCGGCCGACACCAGACCCACCACCGTGCCGCCCGCGTCCTTCACCGGCACCACGACCTGCACCAGCGGGCCTATCGTCCCGTTGACGTGCTCGGTGACCGTGCCCCCGGCCAGCGCCGGGCCGATCGTGCCGACGAACTTCTTGCCGATGCGGTCGGGCTTGGGGTGCGTATAACGGATGCCGTCGGTGTCCATCACGACGATGAAGTCCACGCCGGTCGCCTTGCGGGCCGCCTCCGCGCGCGGCTGCAGCACGGCCGTGGGATCGGGGGAGCGCAGCGCGGCGGCCGTGCCGGGCGCGTTCGCGAACGTCTCCGCGACGGCGAGCGACCGGTTCTGCGCCTCCAGATCGCTGTCGTGCCGCACCTGCAGCACCTGCGCCACCACCGCCGAGACGACCAGTAGCAGCACGATCACCACTTGGAGGACGAAAACCTGCCCGGCGACGCTGCGCCCGGTCACCGCGGACCGCAGCACCCCGGGCCGGCTGCCGTTTTCACCCGGGCCGTCGGGCCGCGGGCCCTGCGCTGCGCGCGGGTGCCCGAAAGGACGGGGCGGCCGGGTCGCAGGCCTGCCGGGCAGTCGCACCATGTGCCCATGTCTACACTGCCCGGCTCCGTCAGGCGAGACTGCGGCCCGTTGCGGCGGTTGCCGATCGGTGTGACATGCTCCGGTCACCGGTGACGCAGGGGAGCCGAACGGCGGGCGGCGAGCAGCAGCGCCACGTCGTCGGGGCGGTCGGTGGCATGCCGGGCGGTGGCCGTGAGCCGGTCGGCGACCCCGGCCAGGGACCGCCCGCCGCGCCGTCCGGCCGCGGATCCGGCCCTGTTCAGCGCCAGCCGCAGCGCCGTGATGCCGTCGTCGATGTCCGCACCCGGCCGCTCCACCAGCCCGTCCGTGTACAGGGCGAGGATCGCGTCCGGCTCCAGCACCAGCTCGGTCACCGGGTACCGGGCCCGCGGGTCGACACCGAGGACGACACCGCCCGGGATGTCCAGTACCCGGGTCGGTCCGCTGGGCGGGCGCAGCAGCGGCGGCGGATGCCCCGCCCGGGCGATCCGGACCCGGCCGGTGGCGGGGTCCAGCCGCAGATAGCAGCAGCTGGCGAACTGACCGGGATCGAGGTCGATCAGCAGGTGGTTGGTGCCGCTCATCACCTCGTCGGGCGGCCGGTCGCCCAGCGCGAACGCGCGCACCGCGGTGCGCAGCTGCCCCATCGTGGCCGCCGCCTGCACCCCGTGCCCCTGCACATCACCGATCACCAGCGCGAGCCCGTCACCGGCCTCCACCACGTCGTACCAGTCGCCGCCCACGTCCATGCCCTGCGTGCCGGGCAGATACCGGCCCGCGGTCTCCACCTGCGGATGCGCCGACAGCCGGCGGGGCAGCAGAGCCTGCTGCAGACCGCGGGCGAGGGCCGCCTCGCTGTCGTAGCGCTGGGCCCGCTCCATGGCGTGCGCGATCAGCCCGGCGAGCGCGGTGAGGACCGTGCGCTCCTCCGTGCTGAAACTGCGCTGCCGTTCGAAACCGAGGATGCAGGAGCCGACCGGCCGGCCGGACGCGATCAGCGGCAGGAAGGCGCGGGCGCCCTCGTCGGCGTCCAGCGGGATGCCCGGGTAGGCGACCGCGATCTGCTGCATCGACTCGAAGAACAGCGGCCGGCCCGTGGTGAGGGTCTCCACGCCCGGCACGCGCGCGTCCAGGCCGACTCCCTCGAACGGGGCCAGGAACCCTTGCGGGAAGCCGGTCTCCCAGGCGAGGTACAGATGCCGCTCCTGCAACAGGTAGATGGCGAGGCGACGGCCGCCGAACGCGGGCAGCAGCTCCTGCATCACCACGGCCGACACCTGCCGGGCGGTCACCGCGTCCGTCAGCGCGATGGCCAGGGCGATCGGCCGGTACAGCGGGGCCATCGAGTGGTCGGCCGCCGCGGTGTCCTCCGGGACATGCTCCTCGACGACCGGTTCGACCGGTGTGTCCATGCGGCTGGCCGGGACGAGTGTGCAGGTCAGCAGGTCTTCACCGGGATGCACCGACACGGCGAGCCAGTCGCCCGCCCCCGGCTCGGCGCGGTCGTCGGCCGGCCGGCGCACATGGAAGTGCACCGGCTCCTGGGCCAGCAGGGCGCCGCGCAGATGGTCGTCGTACGGCGGACCGGCCAGCCACGGCATCGCCTCCCACAGGGGCCGCCCGAGCAGCCACTCGCGCTCCCGTCCGGCGAGCCGGGCCGCGGCCTGGTTGGCGTACACGACCAGACCCACCCGGTCCAGGCAGAACACGCCCTGCGGCAGCAGGTCGGCCGCGCCCTCCGCGGAGGCGGCGGGACCGGGCTCGAACACCACCCCGCCGACCCGCTCCGCCGCCCCTTCCGGGGCGGCCGGCCACAGGTGCAGCAGCCGCGGTGTGCCGTCCCGCCCGCGCAGGCACAGCGGCGCGGCGGGCGGCCTCCCGGCGGCGGTGTCGCGCAGCGCGGTCAGGATCCGGTGCGCGTCGTGCGGGGCCACGGCGTCCGCGAGTGCCGCGTCACTCCCCACGACATCCCCGGGGCGCAGACCGAGGAGGCCGTTCAACCGCTCGTCCGCGTGTACCGCGCAGCTCTCGGGATCCCAGTCGAACTGCGCCACGACCGCCTGCGCGGGCCGGCTCACGGGCGGCCGTACGCACAGCGGCTCGCCGTCCCAGACCACCGCGCCGGCGTCCCCGTCGGCGAGTGCGAGCAGCTCGGCGCCCAGTCCCTCGGCCAGCCGGGCGAGCAACTCGGGGTCCGGCAGTTCGTCCGCCGTGTCCGCGACCGCCGGGTGCAGCACCGTGAGCACCCCGAGCGGCTCGCTCCCGCCCGGCACCGGGACGTGCACCGACCCGAACGGGAAGGGCAGGCCCGCGGCGAACTGCGGATACCGGCGCACCGTCTCGGCGGCGTTCGGCAGCACCACCTGCACGCCGAGGCGATAGGCGTCGGCGACGGGGAAGGGGCGGCCGATGTGCAGCCGCCACCAGGCCCGGAACAGCGGGCCGGGAAGCCCGGCGAGCACCGCCAGACGCAGCAGACCGGGGGTGCCGGACCGCAGATAGACACCCGCCACCCGGCCGCCGGCCGCGCCGAGGGCGCCGGTCGAGGCCTCGGCCAGCAACGTGGCCAGCCGGGTCCGCATGCGGACCACCTGCTCGCCACCGCTCCCAGCCATCGCCCCTGCCTCGTCCCATGCGCCTTCGGGTGGATGACACAGCAAGAATGCGCCCGGAGGACCATGCGACGCACCTGGGAGAGGGCGGTGAAACCTGGAGAAGGCCCGCACCCGCCGGGCCGCCTCACACCAGTGCCCCACCGGAGTGGCGGGCGCACCGACACGCTCCTACTAATGGACTGCGTAATGCCGCGGCCGTGCGCGGGGGCGCAGCCGCGCCCGCACCCTGCGACTGGAGCCGAGATGACGACCCGCTCTCCGTCCCCCCGTCCCGACGACGCCCTCATATCCTCCGCGCCGGTCCTCACCCCGTCCCCCCAGTTCGTGACGTGGCCGCCCACGCCCCCGGAGCCGATCCCCGAAACCCCCGACGAGAGTCCTCCGGACGGTCCTCACGAGCGGTCCGCCGGTACCGCGCACGCCGGCACACCGTGCGACGACGCCCCGCGCGAGGACGCCCCGTGCCAGGGCGACCTTCCGTACGACGACCCGTTGCAGGGCCTGGTCCGCGCGGCCGTCGCCGACCGCCCGGTCGAGGACGTCGTCCGGCTCATCACTCTGTTGGAGAACTCGGCCGAGCACCCCCGGGCGACGGCCGACGCGTTGCGCGCGATCGGGGTCGACCGGTCCGTGGAGGACCTCGCACGCCTGGTGGCCCTGCTGACCGAGCCGCCGCGGAACACCGACAGCGCCGACGAGGTGATCCGCGCCGCCGCCGAACGCCGGCCCCTGGACGAGGTCGCCCGGCTCGTGCAGCTGCTGCACCGAGCAACCGTCGAACCGCACTGCGGACAGGCCGCGCTGCGGGCCGCGGCCGCCAACCGGCCCGTCGAGGAACTCGCCGAGCTGATCGCCCGGCTGGCCGCGGACCGCCCGGGCCACGAGACCCTCCTGTTCGAGGCTCCGCTGCCCGAGACCCCCTCGCCCCAGCCCCCTTTGCCCCAGACCGCGCTGCCGGGGTCCCCGCTGCCCGGCGCCGCGCTGCGTAAGACGCCGCTGCACGAGATGCGGTACTCCGATCCCGCCACCCTCGCGTCCGCCGGACCCGTGGCTGCGGAACCGGGGGCCGTCGAACCCGTGGCTGCGGAACCCGTGGCCGCGCCCGACGACACGGTCGCGGCGGCCCCCGGCGGGAGGGGCGGCCCGGGGAAGGAACGGCCGGCGAAGGTCAGGCCCGCAGGCGGCCGGCCGGTGCCGCTTCGCCCGGCGAAGGGCCGGGACCAGGACGCCTGGAGGTCCGTGGCTCCCGCGTGGGGCGTGCGTGGCGCCGCGCTGCTGGTCTTCCTGTGCGGGGTGGCCCACGCCCCGCACTCCTGGCCCGGACCGTCCCAGGGCGTCGTCCCGGCCACCGTCATCGCCTCGGTCCTGTGCGTCCTGCTGGCCCTCGCGCTGCCCGCCCGGTCGTCGCAGGCCCGGCTCGTCACGGCGACCGCCGCGCTCGGTGTCACGGCGGCGCTCGCCGCCGGACAGCTGCTCGGCGGATGGTCCGGCGTGCCCGGCCCGTCCCGGCCCTGGGACGCGACCCTGGCCCCGCCGTGGCTCGCCTACACTTCGGCAGCGGTGGCCGCGCTCGCGGCCCTCGCGGTGCTGCTGGGCACCCTGGTGGCGGGCAGCGACCGCCGCGCGGACGCGGGCTGACTCAGACCGCCGGGCGCGCCGGTCCGCCGCGGCCCGGATCCCCGCTGCCGGCGTCCACCGGACGCAGCACCAGACGACCGTCCACCCGGTCGGCCGCCATGGCGAACGGGAAGGCGTCCGCCTCCAGGCACATCGCCACGTCCTCGGGGTGGACACCGGCCCAGCCCCGCCGCACGCCGTCCGCGAGCCGCGCGGCGGCGTCGGAACGCCGGGCCCGCTCGAGATAGGGGGCCGGGTCGGCGTCGGCCGTGCGGACGCGGTCCGCGATGTACTCGGCGCACGCGCGATCCTCCTCCGCCCGGCCGCCGTCCCCGGTGACGACGAAGGTCACCGTCTCCGGCCGGGCCCGCCGCAGCACCTGCGCGGTCGCACCGGCCACCACGAAACTCGCGCACAGCAGCAGCCCGGCCTCCGCCACGGCCAGCGCCCCGGCCGTCCCGGCGGTGGTCTTCTGCACGACCGTACGGCCTCGCACGTCCAGCGAGCGCAGCCGGGCAGGGGAGTTGGCCAGGTCGAACCCCGGCACCGGCGCGCCGTCCTGGAAGGCGAGCCACCCCGGGTGACGGGCCTTCAGGTCCAGGGCCTCCTGCTGCGTGCCGGCGAAGACGATCCGCTCGGCACCGCGCCGGAACGCCCAGGCGGCCACGGTGAACGCACGCATGACGTCGATGACCACGGCCACGTCCGGGGCCGTCGGCGTACCGGGTGTACCGGTGAACTCGGTTCGCATCGCTCCATGATGAGGCCGCGGCGGCCGTTCAGGGCTCGGTCGGACCGGGCGGCAGCGGCCGGGCGGCGCGCAGGCTGCGCAGCGCCAGCAGCAGGACGGCGATGTCGTCCAGGTAGACAGGATCGGGCAGCAGGTCGGTGGGGAGCAGCAGATAGGCGATGGCGCCCCAGAACACCCAGCGCGGCCCCGTCGGCAGTCCGGCCCGCTGCAGCGCGCGCCGGGCACGCACCAGCCGCACGAGCAGTCCGAGGGCGACGACGAGCAGCACGGCCGCGACGACGGCGCCGATCACCAGCAGGGTGGTGGCGGAATCCATCCGGCCTCCTCCTTCCGGCCTCCGACGAGACGGCTCCGACGAGACGGCTGCGACGAGACGGCTACGACGAGACGGCTACGACGAGACGGCTACGACGACTTCCGGCTCCTACGGAGAGGGTGTGCGCCGACTGCCGGTCCCAAACCGTGCCGTCGCAGCGGGGCCGGGAGCCGTCGTGACCGTCCCCCGTAGGACCCGGCGGCCGGCGTGACCGACGGTCACGACCGCCGCTCCGTCCCGTCGCAGGTCTGCGTGCCGCCGCTCTGCGCCGCGGGTCCGGCCGACGCCGGTGTGTCCGGTGCGCCGCGGCTCGCCGGGTCCTCGGCGGGGCCCTGGGGGGCCGGCGGCAGCTGGCGGCGGGCCTTGGCCGCCGACCTCAGGCGTTCGAACGTCCGCGTCAGCGGCTGCAGCGCACCCGTTGTCCGGGACTCGGGCCGTTGCTGCGGCAGGGCGGGGACGGGGACGTCACGGTAGGCGGCGAGGGCCTCCAGGGCCTGCTCGGCGGCCTCCTTGTACAGGTCCCGGGACTTCGTCATCGCCTCCAGCGCCTCGGCGTACACGGCGACCAGCCGCCGTTCACGCTCCAGCTCCTCCTGGAGGGTCATCAGGGTCCAGTTCTCCCGCAGGTCGGTCAGCGCCTCCTCGACCTCGCGCGGTACCGGCCGGGGCAGGGCGACGAAGTGCCGCAGCACCGCGACGAGTTCGGCCGGTTCGGAACCGTCCAGGAAGACGCTGCGCACGCGGTGCTCGCCGCCGTCGTAGCCCTCCGGAGCAGGATCCGGAGGCAGCAGCACGGCGCCGCCGCGCGGCACCTCGACGCCGAGGTCCTTCAGTGCCCAGTTGACGGCACGGAACTGGTGCGGCGCGGCCCGGTGCTCGACGACGCGGTGCCTGAGGCCCGGCGGCAGCAGCCGGGCCAGCGGCAGCCGGCCCTGCTCGTCCGGGGTCATCGCCTCGTGCACGACGACGTTGACGCACCACGCCTCGCGCGCCGCCTCCCGCAGCCTGCGCCGCATCTCCTTGTCGTCCGCGGGCAGCGCGTTGACCTGCCGGAAGCGCACGCCGGCGACCGTGGCGTGGTGGTCCCAGGAGCCGTCCTCGCCGCCACCGCCCGCGGGCCAGAACAGCGTCGCCGGTGAGGGCCACGCCTCGTCCCACGGGCGCTCGGCCTCCGCGACGAGCCGCCACTCGTGCCCGGGGGGCCGGCCCTCGCGCGCCACAAGGGTGAGCCGGGCCCGCACGGTGACCGTGCCGCCGGCGCGCCAGCGCGCCTCGAAGACCCGCCGCCCCGAGTCCTCGCGGGGTTCGGCTGCGGGGGATTCACCTCCGGGGGATTCACCTACGGGGGGTTCGGCGAAGTCGTCGATGTCCCCGTTCTCCTTGTGCCGGCGCAGGGTGCGGCGGACGACCTCCTCGGGGGCGGGACCGGTGTGGCGGCCCCGGGCCGCCCAGAGGGTCTGCGGGATGGTGGCGCGGTCGGTGGCGGAGTTCGACATGAGCCAATCTGCTGATGGGGGCGGGTGTGTCTCCCAGTATCACCGCTCGCCCGTGCGTGACGTCGTCCGGGGCCGGGAGGCGGCGCGTGGCGGATCCCGCGCGCCCCCGCGCACGGGACGCGCGCCGTACACCCGGGGCGCGTGGGGCATGCGTCGGCCCGCCGTCCCTCACACGTGGTCGTGCCGTCGTACGGCGCCCAGAATGGTCCGCGAACGGGGTCCGCCCGTCCATCCGCTCAGGGGCGGACCCCGTTCCCATGGCACGCGGGTTCCGTCGGCACGCGCACGTGTCAGCCTCTCGATATATATCGGCAGGCGATATATTCTGGCTTCATGACAGCGAAGAGCATGACCCGGGCGGCGTTCTTCGTCCTGACGGCGCTCGCCGACCAGCCTCGGCACGGTTACGGCATCCTGCGCGAGACGGAGGAACTGTCCGGCGGAGAGGTGCAGTTGCGGGTCGGCACGCTGTACGGGGTGCTGGACCGGCTCACCGCCGACGGCCTGATCGTGCTGGACCGGGAAGAGGTCCAGCAGGGCCGGCTGCGGCGCTACTACCGGCTCACCGACGGCGGCGTCGCGGCCCTGGACGCGGAGGCCGAGCGGATGGCCGCCGGGGCCGGGGCGGCCAAGCGGCGCATCGCCGAGGGCCGCCGCGCCGGTGCCGCCGTCCGCCCCGCCGCCGAAGGCCCGGCCGGGCTCGAACCCCCCACCGCACCCGGACTCGCGGGAGGTTACGCATGACCACGCTGCTGGAAGCCCGCTACCGAGCCGTCCTGCGCCTGCTCCCCGCCTACTACCGGCGCGAGCGGGAGGAGGAGATGGTCGAGACGTATCTGGGCGACCTCGACCGCGACACACAGGACCAGAGCCGGCCCACGCTCGGCGAGGTGGCGAGCATCGCCGCCCTGGCGGTGCGCAGCCGCCTCGGCGCCGCAGGGGCGCCCCGCCCCTACGTGCTGCTCGGATCGGGCGCCCGGCTCTTCGCGCTGGTCGCCGTCCTGGTCCTGGCGGCCTCCGCCGTCGTCGAGCCGATCCTGCAGCTGACCTGGTCGTTCACCCGGGGAAGTGCCGAACGGCGGATGTTTTTCTCGGGGTTCACCGGCCAGGGGCTCCTGGGCGGGACGGTCGCCGTCGCCCAGTGGGTCCTGCCGCTGGGCTGGACAGCCGCCTACTTCGGCCTCCTGTACGGCCGCCGCCGCCTCGCCCGGACCGGTGTCCTGGTGGCCGCACTGCCCACTCTGTGGCCGCTGGTGTCCTCACTGACGGGGGCGACGACCATCGCGGAGCCCGCGTTCGTGGTGACGCTGGCGCTCCTCGCGTGGCTGCCGGCCCTCATGCTGTGCGCCGCCCACCACCGCGACGCGCCCCCGGCCCGGCTGCCGGCCGGCACCCCCGGGCTGGCCCTCATGGCGGCGTGCGTGGTGACGGGCGCGTCCCTGGTGCTGCTGCCCGGCGCCTCCGACCTGGTGTGGGGCCCCGGCAACTGCTTCGTCGTGGGCGCCCTCGGCTGGCTGCTGTGGAGCGTGCGCCGCACGGAGCGGGCCGCGCCGGGCGGTGCGCTCGCCCTCGCCGCGCTCGGCCTGCTCCTCCTGACCGTGCGCGTCGCCGCCCTCTACCCGTGGCTCGGGCTGCCCGAAGCCGCCGCGTACCTCCGCGGCGAGATCGCCCAGGCGGTTGCGCTCGCCCTGCTGACCGTGGTCCTGGCGGTGGCCGGCCGCCGCGAGTTCGCTCCACGCTGAGCCGCCTCGACGCCGGCGACACGCGGGAGACCGAGACGTCTCAAGCCCGGTGACCCGGAGGCGGAGAGGAGCGCGCTCGCGCCGGGTGCCGGACGCACGGCCTTCCCACGCGGCGCCTTGGAGGCTCCGGGGGCACTCCGTCTGCCGCTGGGGAACGGCAGGTTGACCGCCCGAGTGGGCGGGCCACCCAGGCCTGAACGGGGCGAGGGGGCCGGCGCTTCGGCGCCTGCCCCCTCGCGAGCCCTGCGGAATCGGGGACCTACGCCCCGCTCTCCCGCAGCATGTCCTCACGCTCGACGAGCTTCACGCGCTCGCGGCCCTGCGGCTCGCCCAGGGCCCGCTCGGCGGCGTCCAGCTTGTACCAGCCCTCCCAGGTGGTGAAGCGGACCTCGTGCTCGGCGAGGAAGGCGTCCACCGCCTCGGGGTCGGGCGCGCTGGGGGTGTGCAGCCTGCCGTTCGCGTAGTCGTCCAGCAGGTTGGCGACGGTCTCGTTGGCGTCACCCTTGGTGTGGCCGATCAGACCGATCGGGCCGCGCCGGATCCAGCCGGTGACGTAGGTGGACTGCAGGGGGGTGCCGCCCTCCTCGATGACCCGGCCGCCCTCGTCCGGGACCGTGCCCGTCTCGAGGTCCCAGGGCAGCTTGGGCAGCTTCTCGGAGAGGTAGCCGACCGCGCGGTAGACCGCCGTGACGTCCCAGTCCTTGAACTCACCGGTGCCCTTGACGTTGCCGGTGCCGTCCAGGGCGGTGCGCTCGGTGCGCAGGCCGACGACCTTGCCGTCCTCGCCGAGGATCTCCGCCGGGGACTCGAAGAAGTGCAGGAACAGCTTGTGCGGCCGGTCGCCGACGTCACGGATCGCCCAGTTCTCCAGCGTCTTGGCGACCATGTCGGCCTGCTTGTTGCCGCGCCGGGTCTCGATCGAGCCCTCGTCGTAGTCGATGTCCTCGGGGTCGACGATGACCTCGATGGTGGGGGAGTGGTCCAGCTCGCGCAGCTCCATCGGGCTGAACTTGGCCTGCGCCGGGCCGCGGCGGCCGAAGACGTGGATCTCCACGGCCTTGTTCGCCTTCAGGCCGTCGTAGACGTTCGGGGGTATCTCGGTCGGCAGCAGCTCGTCCGCCGTCTTGGCGAGGATCCGGGCCACGTCGAGGGCCACGTTGCCGACGCCGAGCACGGCCACCTTCTCGGCCTCCAGCGGCCAGGTGCGCGGCACGTCAGGGTGGCCGTCGTACCAGGACACGAAGTCGGCGGCGCCGTAGGAGCCGTCCAGGTCGATGCCGGGTACGGACAGCTCGCGGTCGGCCGTCGCGCCGGTGGAGAAGATCACCGCGTCGTAGAAGGCACGCAGGTCGTCGAGGCCGATGTCGGTCGGGTAGTCGACGTTGCCGAACAGGCGGATCTGCGGCTTGTCGAGCACCTGGTGCAGGGCGGTGATGATGCCCTTGATGCGCGGGTGGTCGGGGGCGACGCCGTACCGGATCAGGCCGAACGGGGCGGGCATCCGCTCGAAGAGGTCGATGGACACACCGGGGTCGGCGGCCACCTCGGACTTGAGCAGGGCGTCGGCGGCGTAGATCCCGGCGGGGCCGGCTCCGACGATGGCTACCCGCAGGGGGCGCGGCATGATCAGGTTCCCTTCGAGCGTGAATGGCGACTCGATCAAGAAGCCTAAACTAAGGCACACCTAAGTTGGTACGAGGGTCCCGTCTATGACCTCATAAGGGGATCTTATGACTCGCCCAGTGCTGTCTTATGGCCCGGGCTGCTCCCCGGAACCGTCCGGCACCGCCGCCGACCCCGGTCAGGCGGGCCGCACGATCCGGTGGATCGCCGACTCGCCGGCACCGTAGACCGACTCCTCGCGTATCGACGCCCCCGGGCCCGGCGCGTGCACCATCATGCCGCCGCCGACATGGAGGCCCACGTGCCGGTCGTCGTCGAAGAAGAGGACCAGATCACCGGGCTCCATCCCCGCGAGAGTGACCGGGGCGCCGGCGAGTGCCTGCTGGTGCGCGGCCCGCGGCAGCGTCACGCCGGCGGCCTTCCAGGCGGCCTGGGTGAGACTGGAGCAGTCGTACGAGTCCGGCCCCGTCGCACCCCACACGCACGGCTTCCCGATCTGTGCCCGAGCGAACGCGATGGCCTTGGCGGCCCGCACCGCCCGGGGTGACTCGGGCAGGGGCGGGAAGGAACCGGTACCGGTCACGGAGGCCCCGGTGGTGGACCAGGAGGACCAGGTGTCCTCGGCCGGTATCGCGGCGACCAACCCGTCCGGTGACGTCCACTGCGACTGCTGCCACTGACCGGTTCCGGGGTCCGAGGCGGGCTGCGCGGGAGATACGGGCGCGAGGGGCACGGCAGTGAGGGCGGTCGGCGGTGCGGGCGCAACGGGTGCGGCAGTGAGGAGGGCCGGCGGTGCGGGCGCAACGGAAGCGGGCGGCTCGGCCGCTAGGGACATGGGTGGTGATACCGGGACCGGTGCGGCCGGTGTGGTCGTCATGGGTGTCGGTGGCGCGGCCGTAACCGGCGTGGGCGGTGCGACCGAAACGGCAGCGGGCGGTGCCGCCGCGCTGGACGCGGGCGGCATGGCCGTGGCGGACGCGGGTGGTACGGCCATCGCGCCGACGAGTTGGGCGGCGTACCGGGAGATCACGTCACTCGCGGCGGCGAGCTTGCGCTGGTTGCCGGCCTTGGACGCGGCGGGGGAGGGGCGGCCCGGCGCGGTGGGGCCGGAGGGCGTCCACGGTTCCTGGGCCGGGACGTCCTGGGGCGCGGGCAGTCCGGTCACCGGAAGGACCGCCGTCTCGCCGGGGCCCGGGCCGGCCGGTTCCAGCGGAAGACCGAGCCCGGGAACATCCGGCACCGGTCGCGGCATCCCGACGTCGGCCGGTACTGCCTGCCCTTGCGCACCCACCAGGGCCGCGGGGCCCGGCAGCGCCGGTGCCGGTGTCCGCGCGCCGCGCGCTCCCGTACCGGCAGGGCCGGTCAACTCGTCGGCCACGCCGGGAAGTTCGGGGCGCCGAGGGGTGGGCAGCGCCGCGCGTCCGCCCTCTCGCGCGGCTCGGGCCAGTTGCTCGGGGTCCGGTGCCGGGCCGGCCGTCAGCTCGGCCACCGCGCGGTCGGCGGCCCGCTCCAGGGCCTCCGGCCGCCGAGCCGACAGGCCCGTTCCCAGCGCGTCCGGTGTGCCGCCCGGAAGGTCACCCCCCGTGCGCCCCCGGAGGCGCCCCGGAGCCGGGCGGTCGGGAAGCCGGTCGGCGGGCAGCACGGCGGGGACGGTCGGTCCGAGCTTGGCGCGCGCCATGTCGAACCACGGCCGGGCGACCTCGTCGAGAGCGGGATCCGGCCGCCGGCCCGACCGCTTGGCCAGCGGAACGCCCCGCGAGCGCGTCACCGAGGCCATGGCCCGCGTCGCGTTGTAGTTCCCCGTCGCGTTCTCGGCCTGGTCGTAGAGGGAGTTGATCCGCTGCCGGACCTCGTCCCGGTGCGGAACCTCGTCGCGGCTCTCCGGCGCCATGGAAGACATGCTCCTTCCTTGCCCCACGGGGCAGTTGGGCCGTCTCGTCCGGCTCCGTCGAGCGCCGGGCGGCCTCGCGTCAACCTAACCAACGTGTGTACCTCGTGTGAAGGTTGAGGCGTGGAATGTCCGATACGTATTTGTGATGTTCGTGGCGGCGTTCGAAGGGGAAGGGGAGGGATCCGCGTTTTCCTGTGAGATACCGGTGAATTCACGAGGCCGTTGAACACATCGCCGCCGCCCTCCGTATCAGGCGGGGGAGCTCCATGCCCGACCGGCGCACACACCACACAGGGGACGACCTTGGCACGCAACAACCGCAGACGCCCGACCGGCGTACGACGCGCGACCTTCGCAGCGGTCGCCCTGATGCTGGGTGGAGGCGGCCTCGTCGCGGCGAACGTCTACGCCTCGGCGACCGAGGGCTGGGGTGACGGGGCCGGCGCGAACGGCACCGGCCACGTCCTGTCCGCGGGCATGGCGACGATCGACTGCCCCGATGTCGGCAGCCGGCTGACCGCAGTACCGGACGCGGCCCGTTCCGACGTGGACCGCGAACTCGCCCTGCTGGACCGGCAGACGGCGGCGGCGTACCGGCAGCTCCAGCAGCAGCCGGGCCAGGCCGCCGGGCAGTCCACGGGCCAGGCCACGGGCCAGGCCTCCGGCTCCGTCGACGACACGATCATGAACCCGCTGAAGGAGCAGCGGGCCGCGGCGATAGGACGGATCGCCGACGCCATCGACCGGGTGGGGGAGCGCCCGCAGGGCCTGGACGCCCTGGCCGCCTGCACCCTGCGCCCCGCCGGCGGCGGGGCGGGTGACGCTGCTCAGGCGACCGCCGCCCCGAGCGGGGGTGCCCAGCAGACCGGAGCCGGCCAGGGCGGCAACGGACCGGTCGTCTCCGACTACGCGGACATCACCTCCGTACAGCCCGGCCTGCCGACCCCGCCGCAGCAGGCGGACGCCTCGCGCGGCACCTTCTCCTCCGAGTGCGGGGTCAACGCGAACGGCCTGTTCAACTCCGACAACGTCATCGTCGCTCCCGGCGTCTCCAACGGCGCCCACCACTTCCACGACTACGTCGGCAACCAGGGCAACAACGCCTTCGCGAGCGACGACGACCTGGCGAAGGCCGGGACGAGCTGTGCCGACCAGGGCGACAGGTCCACGTACTACTGGCCGGTGCTGCGCCTGCAGAACGGCACACAGGAACGCGACGCCGGTTCCCCGGGCGGCGGCACGGAGGGCAACGCGGGCCAGATCGTCACGCCCCGGCAGGTCACGCTGACGTTCGTGGGCAACCCACGCGGCAAGGTCACCGCCATGCCGCGGTTCCTGCGCATCATCACCGGCGACGCCAAGGCCTTCGTCAACGGGCCCGGCAACGCCAACGCGTCCTGGAGCTGCACCGGTTACGAGGACCGGCAGCTCAAGGACAAGTACCCGCTGTGCCCGCCGGGCAGTGACGTGGTGCGCACCTTCCGGTTCCAGAGCTGCTGGGACGGCCGCAACATCGACAGCGCCAACCACCGCACCCATGTGGCCTTCACCGCTCCCGACGGCTCCTGTCCGGCCGGCTTCCGCGCCATTCCGCAGCTGGTGCAGCGCATCGTCTACGACGTCAAGGCGCCGAGCGTCCAGGACGGCGGCCGTACGGTGCCGCTCTTCGCGGTCGATTCCTTCCCCGAGCAACTGCACAAGCCCGTCACCGACCACGGCGACTTCATCGACGTCTTCGACGAGGACCTGATGCGCGAGATGGTCGACTGCATCAACTCCGGCCGCACCTGCGGCCATGGCGGCGACGGCTCCGGTACGACGCCGGCCCCCACGGCGAGTTCCGGTTCCGGTGCTACGGCTGTCCCGGGCGACGGTGTGACGGAGCAGCCCGGCGGCACCGCCACCTCCGCACCGGCATCCTCGGCCGCCCAGCCCACCGAGAGGCCGAGGACCGACGCGACGACCACACCGCACCGCTCCACCCAGCGGCAACAGCAACAGCCCACCAAGCAGGACCAGCCCACCAAGCAGGACCAGCCCGCCGAGCCAGGTCAGCCCACCAAGGCGCAGAGCCGCCCCTCCCAGCAGAACGGCGGCACCACCCAGCACGGTCCCGCCCGGCAGGACAGCTCCGCGGCACCGGCCACACCGACACCGACACCGACACCCACACCCACGGCCGTCCAGTCCCCGCCCGCACAGGCCACCGCCGCCGGAAACGTCCCGCCCGCCTCCGCGCGGCCCCAACCGCAGGGCACGCAGGGCGCGCTCGCGGAGACCGGGGCGCATCTGTGGCCCGCGGCCCTCGGCACCCTGCTCGCCCTGTCGGGCCTGATCATGCTGCTCCGGGCCAGGCGCCTGCGCTACTGACCGCCGCCGCCCACGCCTTCGGCGACCGGCTCGGCCGCCACGGGATCCCCGTCGCGGACGCCGGATCTCTCACGTACCCGGGCCGGTCCATGACGTCGAGTGAGCGCGGCCCGCAGCTGCGCTCAGCTCAACTTCAGTGTCCGCTTGGCGAGTTCGTACGCGGGCCGCATCGCGTCGTGCTCCTCGCTGTCCATGCCGCCGAGGTGCAGGACGACCGGGCCGTCCGGCGTGCTGACCGCGAGGGCGGTCTCCTTCTTCGTCTCTTCCAGGAGCTTGCTGGTGTAGAGGTACTCCACTTCCACGCCGCTCAGTCCGCCGCCGGTCTTGACGGAGTGGTACTTCTCCTTGCTGACGTTGTCCTCCGCGGCGATGAACCGGCGCAGCACGCTGCCCGCGTCGGCGTCCCCTGGCTTGCCCGTCCACACGCGCAGGAAGCCGATGTGGCCCGCCGGTTTGGCGTCGATCTCGCAGGCCGTGGTGACCGGCCCCTGGCGCAGGAAGGCGTCGGCGAGTGCCCCGTTCAGGTCGCCGCCGGAGCCCTTCGAGGCTTTCGACAACTCCTTCCGGGCGTCGACCGGTTTGGCCCTCCAGTCCTTGGCGATGTCGAAACGGACGGGCAGTTCGCAGTTCGAACCGGCCGCACCGACCGAACCGCCGCTGGCCGTCGCCCTCCCCTCGGCCCCCTCGCTCCGGGCGCTCGGCGACGCGCTGGAAACGCGCTTCCCGTCACCGTCCGCCGACTCCGCGCACCCGCCCAGCACCGCCGCAAGCGTCACCGCCACGACCGCTCTGCCCCGCACGGACCCCACCCTGACCTGCACGTCCTTCTCCCCCTCCTGTTCAGGGGCGTCACTGTAACCGAGGGCACCGACAACGCCGAACGCCATGTCCCGCCGCCGCAGGTCCCGGTCAGTCGGTGACGAGTGCCTTGCAGTAGACCGTGGAGCTGCGCCGGACCGTCATGCCGAGGCGCTCGTAGAGCGAGAGCGCGCCGGTGCCGGAGTGGGTCCACAGGGTGCAGGCCGGCCTGCCGTGGTGGCGGAAGGCGCGGAACGCCTCCCACAACAGCGTGCGGGCGATGCCCCGGTCGCGGTGGTCGCGCCGTACCGCGACCCGCTCGACGTACCCCTCGTCGTGGCCCGGCACGTCCAGCGACAGCACCGCCCCGACCATCTGGTCGCCGGCGAGGGCCACCGGTGAGGCCGCCGGCAGGAACGTGGTGCGTTCGACGGTGCGCCGCGCCCACTCCGCGTAGCTCTTCCGCCGTGGCTGCCACTCGTCGAAGGCGTCCTCGGTGAGCCGGTACGCGGCCTGCTCGTCGCCGTGCCGGAACGGCCGTACGGTGATGCCCGCCGGCGGATCGGGCACCTCCGGTTCGTGCGGCAGCGCGATCTCCAGCAGCCACTCGGTGACTAGCCGGGAATACCCGCCGGCCCGCAGGAGCGCGGTGGCGGCGTGATCGGTGTCGGAGACGGTCTGCGCGATCCGGTCACTGCCCTGTTCCCGTGCCCGGGTCTCGGTCCAGGCGAGCAGCGCACCGCCGAGGCCCCGCCCCTGGTGAGCGGGGTGCACCTGGACCCCGGCCCGCCGTCCCCGCACCCAGCCGAAGCCGGCCGGTCCGCCCGCGCGGTCGTGCACGAGCAGCGTGTCGGACTCCGGCCGCACACCGGGCAGGGTGAGTTCGGCGGTGATCCGGTCGGCGCCGGTCACGGCGCGGCCGTCCAGCTCGCGCTCGCACGCGGCGACCAGCCGGCGGATCGCGCCCGCGTCCGCGATGCCGGCCGGCCGGCACCGGTAGCCGTCCGGCAGCCACTCCGGGGAGAGACCGGCCATGAGTGCGTCCGTACCGGTCACGGCAGCCCCTCCCGTCCGTCCCGTGCACAGCCTCTACCCCGCCGCGCCGCCTGCCACGCCCGCCGTTTGCGAGGGGACACGGGCGCACGGCAGGGTGCGGGGTGTGCCTACCTTGCTGATCGTCCATCACACCCCGTCGCCCAACTGCCAGGCGCTGTTCGAGGCCGTCGTCTCCGGCGCCACGACACCGGAGATCGAGGGTGTCCGCGTCGTCCGGCGGGCGGCCCTGTCCGCGACCGCCTCCGACGTCCTGGAAGCCGACGGCTATCTGCTCGGCACCCCGGCGAACCTGGGCTACATGTCCGGTGCGCTGAAGCACTTCTTCGACCAGATCTACTACCCCTGCCTGGACGAGACCCGCGGCCGGCCGTTCGGCTACTACGTCCACGGCGGCAATGACGTCACCGGTGCCGTCCGCGCCATCGAGGCCGTCACCACCGGCCTCGGCTGGCGCCGCGCGGCCGACGCGGTGACCGTCACCGGCGAGCCCGGCAAGGCCGGCACGCAGGCGTGCTGGGAACTGGGGGCGACGGTCGCGGCGGGGCTGATGCCGCAGGCGTGAGGCCGGACGGGCCCGTCTGCACGGGCCCGCGGGGCCGACCGAGAGCGACGGCGTGGTGTCCTCTGCCTGGACGGATGGAGGTGCGGGCCCGGTGCCGCTGGCCGACGATGGGACCGGGGTCGCGTCCCGCCGGCGCGGCCGAAGCCCGTCGTATGACGTCCTACTCGTCCTACGTCGTCGTACCTCGTCGAGCCAGGGAGCGTCGGATGCGAGCGGACGGCCACGCCCCCGGACGGTCCACGCCGGACGGCCAGGGCGCCGGTGAACTGCTGCGCCGGTGCGCGCGCGACATGGCCGGCGTCGCCGAGGACATCCTCGCGGTGTCGGTTCGCACCGGTACCGTGCTGCGGGCGGCGCCCCTGACCGTCACCGCGCGCCGGCGCCCCCGGACCGGCCTCGCAGCCCAGTGGGCGCTGCTGCGGGCCCTGACGAGCCGGCAGGGCCTCGGTGTCCCGGCGATCACCGCGCCGAAGGGCGGGAGCCGGGTGCCGGGCCGGGAGAGCCTGGCCGCGCTGGTCGCCGTCGCCTCGCTGCGTCTCAGGATCGCCGCCGTACTGGTCGACCACCCCGGGCTCGCCCGCGACCCGGGCATGCGCCGGCTGCTGGAGGCCGTCACCGCCGACCGCGACCCGCAGGCCGTACGGGCCCTGCGCGCGCTGTTCCGGGACCGCGGCGCCCAGCGCGCCCTGTCCGGACTCGCCCCGCTGATGACCGAACTCCTCGCCGTGCGCGCCCTGCTGGTGGACGGGACGGAGAACGGCGGTGCCGGCCGGGCGCTCGCGGCGGGGCGCGCGCCGGCCGCCGGCCCGCTCGGCCGCATCGGCACCCCGCACCCCGCGGCCGTGGACAAGGAAGAGGGCGCCGCCGAGCCCGTCGACCTCACCGACCAGGAGAAGCAGTTCATCGCCACCGAGGGCTCGTTCCTCGGGTTCCTGCGGAACATCGAGGTGCTGTCCACCGGCGGCCGGATCCTCGTGCAGAACGTGCGCGGTCCCGACGGGGTCGTCCGCTACGTCGTCCAGGCACCGGGCACGGCGCCGGGCCGCCCCCGCAACGACTCCCCGCAGGACTACGTCGACGCCTGGCGCGATCTGTTCACGACCGACTCGTCCTGCACCCGCTCGATCCTGGCCGCCCTGAAGGACTACGGCATCCCGCGCGGCGCCGACCTCGCGCTCGTCGGGCACGGCGAGGGCGGGACAGCGCTGCTGAACCTCGCCCACGACGAGGAGTTCTGCGGCACCTACCGGGTGACGCACGCCGTCACCGTCGGCTCCCCGGCCGGCACCGGCAAGCCCGCCGACCCGCGCACCTGGACCGCGAGCATCACCAACCGGCACGACCTGGTGCCCGCCCCGGACGGCCGGAGCCCGAGCACCGCCTTCGACCCGCACCCGAACCGGTACGCGGTCGCCTACCCCGGACCCACCCGCGAGTTCCCGCTGTGCCACATGCTCCGCGAGTACATCGAGCACCTGCGCACGGTCATCCCGGAGGTCCGCAAGAGCGTCGACGAGGCGCTCACACCGTACCGGGGCCCCATCGTGCGCACCCAGGCCTACCAGCCCAGGGACCGCGCCCACCCGCCCGAGGGCCACCCCTTCCTCACCCTGCCCACCAGCTCGGTGCCCACGACGGCCGGCCCGGTCGACGTACCGGTGCGCTTCTACGACTCCTCCGCCGCCCACCTGTGCTTCCCCGTCCCCGCCGACCCGGCACGCGGTCTGCTGCCCGGCGTCACCTGGCTGACCCCGGGCCGGCTGGGCCGGCGGGCCCTCGCCGTGCTGTCGCTCTACGAGCACCGCTGCACCACCATCGGCCCCTACACCGAGATCGCCCTGTCCGTCCTGGTCGACGACCTGTGGCGGCCCCGCCGGTACGACATCGCCGCGGACCTGCTGCGCCGCGCCGACCTGCGCCGCACCGGCCGGTACGTCCTCGCCGTGGCCGTCACCAGCGAGGAGGCCCGCGTGGTCGCCCGGGAGATCTGGGGCCAGCCCGCGACACTGACCACCGCCGAGGCCGACCTGACGGGCCGGCGGATCGACGTACGGTCCCGGGACCTCGGCCTCGCCGTCCACGGCCGGCTCGGGCCGGGCATCCGCTGCCCGCAGGCCGACTGGGTCCTCTACGGCCGCCGGGGCCAGAGCACCGTACGCACCCTGGTCCGGGCCCACGGCAGGCCGCGGCTGCACCCCGGCACCGGCGTACGGCTGCGGCTGGACACCGCGGCGGCCGAATCCCTCGCCGGACCGCTGCGGCGGCTCGGCATCGGCACGGCCCGGCCCCTGTTCGTCGTGACCTGTCCCCAGGTCCTGGTCCACCGCAGTGCCGGCGCCGTCCTGCCACGGTGACGCCCGTGCCCCCGAACCCGTCGAGTGGAGCCGTCATGGTGACCGAGTCCCCCCGAGCGACCACGGCCTCGGCCCGCGAACTCCTCGCCCATGCCGCCATGTTGCGTGCCGACGCCGCCCTCATGGCCGGCTGCGCCCGGAAACTGCTGGCCACCGCGGCGACGCTGAGCGGCTGCCCCGCGACACCCGAGGGGAGCCGCCCCGCCCTGGAGCGGCAGGCCGCCGCCTGCACCAAGGCAGCGGAGCACCTACGCGTCGCGGCCGAGGCGTTGGACACCCACGCGCGAGCCGGGGACTGAGCCCGCAACCTCCTGGCGGTGATCCCGGCACCGCCCGCCCCGTTCCCCTCAGCGGACCCGTTCGGCCGCCGCACGGGTGAGGTGGCGGCGCGGTGCGGAGGCGTCACGGGCCCGGCCCGCACCGCTGCCGTGGCTCTCGGCGAGCGGTCGTACGAAGAGGCTGACGGTGGCCTCCTCCGTGAAACCGTTGCGGCGCATCAGCTCGGCGGAGGCGGTGTTGCGCCGCTCCACGTCCGTGACCACGCAGACCGCTCCGGCCGCCGCGAGCCGCGCACAGCACTCCTTCACCAGCCGGGACGCCACCCCGCGCCCCTGACGGGCGGGCCGGCATTTCGCAGCATATGTCCCCTCCGGTGGTCCGGCACGGCTGACCGTGCCGGACCTCCCCGGACCCGCCGTATCAGGGTTTGCGGGCCACCCCGACGTACACCGGCTGGTCCTCGAGGACCCGCATCCCCGGCTCCGGGTGCCAGCGCGGGGCCGGCACGACCCCCGGCTCGTGCAGCTCCAGGCCGTCGAAGAACCGGGTCACCTCGGCGAGCGTGCGCGCCTGGACCGGGGTGCCGCCGGCGCGGTAGACCGCCTCGATCCGCTCCCGGACCTCCGGGTCGAACTCGCCGCTGCCGTGGGACAGCACCAGGTGGCTGCCGGACGGCAGGGCGTCCAGCAGCGCGCGAACGACGCCGTGCGGGTCCTGGTCGTCGGTGACGAACGGCAGCAGCGCGATCAGCGACAGGCCGACGGGCCGGGTGAGGTCCAGGTGCTCGCGGGCGTACTCCACGATCCGTTCCGGCTCCCGGACGTCGGCGTGCACGTAGGCGGTACGGCCCTCGGGTGTCCCGTGGAGGAGGGCTTCGGCGTGCCGCAGCACGATCGGGTCGTTGTCCGCGTAGACCACGCGGGCGCTCGGGGTGACGGCCTGGACGATCTGGTGCAGATTCGGCTCGGTGGGGATCCCGGTGCCCACGTCCAGGAACTGGTCGACGCCTCGGCGGGCGACGAAGCGGGCGGCCCGGTGCATGAACTCGCGGTTGGCCCAGGCCGTGTCCTTCACACCGGGGAAGAGCTCCAGCACGCGCTGCGCGGCTTCGGCGTCGACGGGGTAGTGGTCCTTGCCGTCCAGGTACCAGTCGTACATCCGGGCGGAGTGCGGCTTCCCGGTGTCGATGCGCTCCGGGCTGAATCCGGTGTCTGTCACGTGGGCTCTCCGTGAAAGGTGGGGGGTGGATGGCTCGCTGCGCCGGACGGGCGGGCGAGCGGGTGGTCAGCGGCAGCGGGAGGCCGCCGTGCTGTCGTGCCGGTGCCAGACGGTGTCGACCACACGGCCGTCGGGCAGGGTGTGGCGGGGCGGTCCCTCGTCCGCCACGAAGCCGGCGCGGGCCAGGGCCCGTCGGCTCGCGGTGTTCCCGGGCTCCGCGCCCGCCCGGACCGTGGTCAGTCCGGCATGGGTGTGGGCGAGCGCCGCACCGGCGCGGAACAGCTCCGCGCCCAGGCCCTGGCCACGGCAGGCCGGCGCCAGCCAGCCGCCCATCTCGCCCGTGCGGTGCTCGAGTTCGAGGGCGCCCGCATAGGCGAGGTCGGATCTGCGCACACACACCAGGAGCAGCGGATCGTCCGGGCCGGGGACGTACGGCTGCGCCAGCTTCCGGGGCAGCCGGCGGCCGTCGTCACCGGCCGGCCGCCAGGCGAGGAGGGCCCTGCGGGTGCCGGAATCCGGGAGGACCTGGTCCGCCTGGGTGCCGAGCCACCGCTGCGCCTCGGCGTCCGCGCTGGCGGCGAGCGCCGCCGCCACGTCGAGCCGGGTCCGGGGCGTGAACAGCAACAGCCGTTCGGTGACCAGGGCGTGCCGGCCGCATCCGGGCTCGCACCGCCCGGGCGCGGGCAGCCCGGATGAGGCCCGCCTCCGGCGGATCACCGACCAGACCATGCACACCCCCGACGGAACGCTCCGCGTGGCGGACCCGGCGCCCGCACGAACCCCGAGCCCCGACGGATGCGGACGCCCCGCACCGGCGGCGAATTTACCGGGCTTCGGGGATGGGTGGGGTATGGGCGGGGTGGTTTCGGTCTCGGGCGGGGTGGCGCGGGGTGGCGTGCGGGTGGTTCGGGGTGGTGGTCGCTCGGGGTGCGGGGACGGTGGTTGCCGGTCGGTTGGCGTGCGGGGGAGTCCGGGGTGCGCGGGCGGCGGGCGGTGTTCCGGGCGGGAGTGGCGTCCGGTGCGGGGTCGGTGAGGGCGGGCCGGTACCGGAAGGGGGAGGCCGGCCGGTCAGAGTGGGCCGGTCCGGGACGCCCCCGGATCCGTACCGCCCTCCTGCCCCGCCCTCTTTCCGGGAGCGCGGCAGTCCGCGCCCATGGCCCCCTCCCACGTGTCGAGGTGGCCGGATCCGGGTGGGGCGCCCTGACGCGTGGGGCGTTCGGTTCAGTCGGCGTGTTCCTGGGAGCTGGGCTTGGGGTGGGTGCGGGTCCAGGAGGGGTCGGCGGACGGCGTGGGGACGGGTGCGGTGTGGCGCATCGGAATCCTTCGGACGAGTGGGACGGTCCGGGGCGGGCGGTGGGGCCGGATCGGCGGGGGTGGGTTCAGTCGTGGGCGGACGGCAGCTCAGCCCAGACGACTCGGGCGGGCCGGCCGGGCAGCGGCGTCACGCCCCGGTCGAGGCTCAGCGCGTCGACCAGGAACAGCCCGCGCCCGTGCTGGTCATCGGGTCCGGGGCGGCGCGTCACCGGGAGCGCGGGGCCGCCTTCCCGGTCCTCGACCTCGATCCGTATCCGGTCCGCCGCGCCGTGCAGCCGGCAGGCGATCCGCTGACCTGCCGTGTGCACCAGGGCGTTCGTGACCAGCTCCGAGATCACCAGGACCGCGTCGTCCCGGAGGTCTTCCGGCACGCCCCAGGCGGTCAGCAGGTCCCGCACGACACGGCGGGCCGTGCCGACGGCCGCCGGCTGGGCCGGGAGGTCGAAGGCCGCCGCGGAGCGGGACAGCGGGGCCCTGGAGGCGAGCCGGTCGGGACCGAGGGGTCCAGGGAGTCGACCGAGGCGCTCACCTCCGGGCGGTCTGCGGACACCGGCCGGGCCCGGCGGCCGATGCGGAAGATCCACGGCGTCCGCCGCGGGGAGCGGGTGGTCCCCGGTGTCCGGGGCCGCTCGCGGGGCGGCAACCGCCGCGTCCGTCCACCCTTCGGCGGTCTCCGGAACATGGTGCGGCCGGTACGCGCGGTCCGGAACGGCATCCGGCCGCCCGGCGTTGTCCGGCACTCGGCGTGCCGCGTCGACGGTTTCGGGAGCGTGGTGCGCCTGGTTGGCGGTGTCCGGAAGGGGGTGTGTCCGGTCGGCTGTGTCCGCGACGAGGTGTGCTTCGTCGGTGGTGTGCGGCCGGTCGCTGCCGTCGGGAGGGTGAGGCGCCTGACCGGGCGTGTCCGGAACGGGTTCGGGCCGGTCGGTCGTGTCCGGGGCTCGGTGTGCCGCGTCGACGGTTTCCGGAGCCTGGTGTGGGCGGTCGGTGTGCGCCGCGTCGGGTGTGGCCGGGAGCCGGTGTGCCCCGTCGGCGATCGTCCGGGCCCGGTGCGTCTGCTCCGCGTCGGCAGGATCGCGGTGCGGGCGCGTCGTGGAGTCCGGGGGCGGGATGCGGGCCGGGTCGCCCGTGGGCCGGTGCTGGTGGCGTACCGCGGGCAGGTGCAACGGGCTGGGTGACAGGGGCGCTCTCCGGTCCCCGGGTGGTCGGTGGAGCGGTGGGGGGAGGGAGGGCGGAGCCATCGCCGTGCGCCTTTCGTCCGGCCTCGCGTGGGGGTGTCGGATCCGTGGCCGGCCGCTCGCGCAGCAGACGACACACCGCCTCCCACGAGGCCGTGGTGCGGCCCGGTCTCCCCAACCCGGCCGCGCCGCCCGCTCCTTGGTCAGCCGGAGCAGTGCGTCCACTGTGGCACCTGCCAACAACGCTCCGCAACCGGCAAGTTGAAATTTGCAAGTAGCCAAGTGCATGCTGCTTCGGCCAGAACGTGATCGAATGGGCTGGCGGAAGCGATCGTGTGCGACGGTGTCACTGTGACCCGGTGAGGGGGTGTGGGGCGTGACCGCGGAGACCGACTGGGGCGGCGCCCCCTCCGTCCTGCGCATGATCCTGGGCCGGCAACTGGAGGAGCTGCGCACCCGGGCGGGTCTCGGCTACGCCGAGGCGGGCGCCGCCATCGGGGTCAGCCACTCCACGATCCGCCGCATGGAGGCCGCCAAGGTGGCCCGGCTGCGGCTCGCCGACGCCGAGAAACTGCTCCAGGTCTACGGCGTCACCGACCAGGACGAGATCGACACCTTCCTGCAGTCCGTGCGCGAGGCGAACAAGCGCGGCTGGTGGCACACCTACCGCGATGTGATGCCCGACTGGTTCGCCGCCTATCTCAGCCTGGAACAGGCCGCGTTGCAGATCCGGGCGTACGAGAACCAGTTCGTGCACGGCCTGCTGCAGACCGAGGACTACGCCCGTGCCCTGCTCGCCGCGGACCATCCGCACGCCTCCGCCGAGGCCACCGAACGCCGGGTCGCCCTGCGCATGCGCCGCCAGGAGCTGCTGGCCCGCGAGGCGCCGCCGCGGGTATGGGTGGTGATGGACGAGACCGTGCTGCGCTGGCCGGTCGGCGGACCGCGGGTGATGCGCGCGCAGGTCGACCACCTCCTCGAGGTCAACCGGCTGCCTCATGTCACCCTGCAGCTCATGCCGTTCGCCCACGGCCCGCACCCGGCGCTGCGGGCGGGGGCCTATCACCTCTTCCGGTTCCGGGCCCGCGAACTGCCCGACATCGTCTACCTCAACGGCCTCGTCGGGGCCGTCTACCTCGACAAGGCCGACGACGTCGTGGTGTACCGGGAGGCGCTGGACCGGCTCGGCGCCCAGGCCGCGCCCGCCAAGAAGACCGAGTCCCTGCTCGGCGCCATCCGCAAGGAGCTGTGACACACCCACCTGCGCGTACGCAAGCCCCCACCCCCCTCGACCGAATGGGAGACACGGCGTTGCCCGACAACGGATGGCCGGCCGACCGGATCGACACCGAGAACGCCCACTCCGCCCGCATCTACGACTACATCCTCGGCGGCAAGGACTACTACCCCGCCGACAAGGAGGCGGGCGACGCCATGGCCCGGGAGTGGCCCGCGCTCCCGGTCCACATGCGCGCCAACCGCGACTGGATGAACCGCGCCGTGCGCCGGCTCGCCGAGGAGGAAGGCATGCGCCAGTTCCTGGACATCGGCACCGGCATTCCGACCTCGCCCAACCTGCACGAGATCGCCCAGGCCGTGGCCCCCGAGTCCCGGGTCGTCTACGTCGACAACGACCCGATCGTCCTCACCCTCTCCCAAGGTCTCCTCGCCAGCGCCCCCGAGGGCCGTACCTCGTACATCGAGGCCGACTTCCGCGACCCGGCGGCCATTCTGAACGCCCCCGAACTGCGCGAGACGCTGGACCTGGACAAGCCGGTCGCGCTCACGGTCATCGCCATCGTCCACTTCATGCTCGACGAGGACGACGCGGTCGGTGTCGTACGCCGGCTGCTGGAGCCGCTGCCGTCCGGCAGCTGGCTGGCGATGTCCATCGGCACCGCCGACTTCGCCCCCGAGGAGGTGGGCCGGGTCGCCCGTGAGTACGCCGCCCGCAACATGCCGATGCGGCTGCGCACCCTCGACGAGGCCCACGGGTTCTTCGAGGGACTGGAACTGGCCGAGCCGGGCATCGTCCAGGTGCACAAGTGGCACCCCGACGGCACGGGCGAGAAGGACATCCGCGACGAGGACATCGCGATGTACGGCGCGGTCGCCCGCAAGCCGTGACCGACCAGGGGCCGGGGTCCGCACCCACCTCCCGGACCCCGGCCCCGCCTCCTTGCGTACGGCGGGCCGGGCGGCTCCCCCGGCCGGCGGCGTGAGCCCGCGTCACGCCACCCGCTTCTCCCGGCACGTGCAGGCGCCGGGCGTCCCCGACGACACCCCCCCCGCGAGGACAACGAACAGGGCACCCGGACGGCGCTCGACAACCTGGCCCGGCTCGTCGACGGAGCGCGCAACTCCCGGCCGCGCGAGGCGGAATGACCGAAAGGGCACCGAAACCCGACCGGAATTCGGCACAACCTTCCGGCTGCCTCATGTTCTGTGACGGGAGTGGGAAAAAAGCCCGGAGGAGCGGAACCGGCGCGAGAGAAATGCGGTCTTAAGGTCCGTCGACGGCCGGGATCAGCCCGGACGTAACGAAACCGGGGGAATGAGACACATGTCCGTTCGCAGTCGTAAGACCCTCCTCACCGCCGTGGCCCTCACCGGCGGCCTCACCCTGGCCGCCGTGGCGCCCGCCCTCGCGGGCACCGGCGCGAGCCACACCACCCGCGCCGCCGCCGTGTCCTCTGCCCAGGGCGACCCGCGCAACGTCACCCAGCACGTGGCCGACTTCTACGGCGCCTACATCGACGCCGTCTGGTCCACCGACGACAAGTCCGCGGGCGACGCCGCCAAGGCACTGCGGGCCTTCTACCTCTCCGCCGCCGCGCAGAAGAAGGTGGCGGCCTTCGAGAAGAGGGAGCACGCCGACGGCATCCTCTTCGCGCAGAACGTACCGGTGAAGTGGAAGGTGACCTACACGGGCTCCGGCGCCGGCCACGCCACCAGCCGGGTCACGCTCACCTGGAGCGACGGGCCGCACGCCGAGGTCAGCAAGATCGACGTGCAGTCCGACCTGAAGACCCTGAAGATCACCGACCTCAGGTCGGTCCGCTGACCGGGGGCGTGCGGTCCCGCCCCGCCCCACTCGGGGCGGGACGCACGCCTGCCGTGACGGTCGAGGTTTCCTGTGGGTCCCGCATGCCGGTCGCGCTCAGCCGTGCCGGAAGGCGTCCGTGCCGGAGGCCCGGCCGTGGTGGCGGCGCCGGTCCACGGGCGTGCGGTGCAGCGCGATGAGCGCGGCGTCGTCGTCCAGCCGGCCCCCGGCATGGGTGAGCAGGTCGCGCCGCACATGGTGCATCAGCGCCTCGGGACTGTCGTCGGTCCACTGCAGGGCCCGCTCGGTGAGCGGATAGAACCGGCCGCGGGCGTCCCTGGCCTCCATCACGCCGTCGGTGTAGAGGAGCAGGGTGTCGCCGGGCTCGAAGGAGAACACGTCCAGCGTGTGCTCGCTGCCGCTGTGCACCCCGAGCGGCGGTGACGGGTGCAGGCTCGGGACGGTGACGGCGTGACCGGGGCTCAGCAGCAGCGGCGGCGGATGGCCGCAGCTGGTCATCCGGGTGACCGGATCCCGGTCCGGGATCTCCACCAGCAGCGCGGTGGCGAAGCGCTCGCCCGCCTCCTCCGGCGACTCCAGGTCCGCGGCGTGCCGCGCGATGCTCTGCTCCAGGACGGTCGCCAGCTCCGCCAGCGGGATGTGCCGGTGCGCGCTCTCCCGGAACGCCCCGAGCAGCAGGGCGGCCTCACCGATCGCGGCCAGGCCCTTGCCGCGGACGTCGCCGATCAGGACGCGCACCGCGTCGTCGCACCGGGTCGCCGCGTACAGGTCGCCACCGATCTGGGCCTCGTCCTCGGCGGCCAGATACAGCGAGGCGATCCGCAGCGGCCCGATCTGCTCGGGCAGCGGCCACATCAGCACGTGCTGCGCGGCCTCGGCGACCGTGCGGACCTGGGCCAGCTGGGCCTGCCGGCGCTCGCGCAGCGCGCTGTAGAGCACCAGCAGCGCCGAGAGCACGGCGAGGGTGATGATCTGCACGACGTGGTTCGTGGTGCCGAGCCCGCCGTGGGTGACCCCGATGACGATCTGGGCGGCCAGTGCGAGCGCCCCGATGGCCGCGGTGGTCCGCGGACCGGCGATGGAGGGCGTCAGCGCCGGGGCGATCACCAGGGCCGGGCCCAGGTGGACGCTGTAGGGGGTCTGCAGGTCCACCACCGTGATCACCACGATGAGCGCGACCGGGAGCAACAGCAGCGGGTGCGCCGACTGCCACACCTGCCGCGAAGCCGCCCTGAGCCGGGGTTTCACTCCTACAGCGTCCTCCCGGGCCGGACCCGACGCACGTCACACGGGGAAGGGATCCGGTCCCTGCGCTTCCACCGCGGCCCCGCCCGCTCACGCCGGGACGGCGCCCCCGGGGCCTGTTCCCGGTCCCGGGCGACCTCGGCCGACCGCCGTGCCCGCGGACCGAGCTGCCGCCAACCGCCGGGCGGTGCGCCGTGTCGGTGCGGTCGCGCCGGGTACCCGTACCACCCCGGGGCCGGACCGGCCGCCCCTGGGGCGCCGGGTGCCGTGAAGGAGAGGTCATGACACACAACGGGGAGGACACCGCGCCCCTCCGGCGACCGGAGGTCACCGGACTGCGCCTCGCCCAGGAGGGCCCGGACCGGCCTGCCGCATCCGCACCGGGACAGCCGGACCTGCCGCACGACCGCAGCCAGGCGATCCTGGAGGCCGCCAAGGAGATCGGCGCCCTCCTCAAACGCGCCGGCCACCCCTTCGCGCTCGCCGGGAGCGTGGCCGTCTACGCCCACGGCGGCAGCCGCTACCTCCAGCACGACGCCGACTTCTGCGTCCTGCCCGACGACGCCGAGACGGTCGCCGCCACCCTGCGCGAGGCCGGCCTCGCCGTCCACACCCCGCCCGAGGACTGGCTGCTGAAGACCACCTGCCGCGGGCAGAACGTCGACATCATCTTCGCCCTCGCGCACCAGCCCGTCACCAAGGACCTCCTCGAGCGCGCGCACGTCCTGCCGGTCGACTCGGTGCTGATGCCCGTCCTGTCCCCGACCGACCTGATCCACAGCCTGCTGAGCGCCTTCTCCGAGCACTACTGCGACTTCGGGGCCGTACTGCCGGTCGCCCGGGCCGTGCGCGAGAAGGTCGACTGGGACGAGGTCCGGGCGGCCTGCGGCGAGCAGCCCATGCCGGCCGCCTTCCTCTTCCTCCTCGAACGGCTGCACGTGATCGACCCCCAGGAGGGGCAGCCATGACCGACACGAGCCCGCCGGCGGCCGGCAGCCTGGACTACCGCATCGCCCACCTCGCCGAGCACCTGGCCGCCGGGCCCCTCGGGGAACTCGGCGTACGACTGGAGATGCGCGGTGACGCCGTCCTGCTCACCGGCACCGTGCCGTCGGCCCAGTGCCGGGACGAGATCTGCCACATGGCCCGGGAGGAACTGGCGGGGCATCCCGTCCACTGCGACGTCCTCGTCGCCGGGACCTCCTCGCCCGACCACGGAGAGGACCTGACATGATCCGCGTCGCGGCCGTCGGGGACATCCACATGGGCCCGGAGAGCCAGGGCACGCTGCGCCCCTCCTTCGAGAGCCTGCCCGAGTGCGCCGACGTCCTGCTGCTCGCCGGCGACCTCACCCGGCACGGCACCCCGGAGGAGGCCGCGGTCGTCGCACGGGAGATCAAGGACCTCGGGGTTCCGGTCGTCGCCGTGCTGGGCAACCACGACCACCACGACGAGCGGCCCGAGGAGGTCACCACGATCCTCCGGGACGCCGGCGCCCACGTCCTGGAGGGGCAGGCCACCGTCGTCGGCGGCGCGGGCGGAACCCGGATCGGGGTCGCCGGGACGAAGGGCTTCGGCGGCGGGTTCGTCGGGCGCTGTGCCGGGGAGTTCGGCGAACCGCTCATGAAGGAGTTCGTCCGCTACAGCCGCCGGTGCGCCGACGGTCTGCACTCCGCCCTGAAGGACCTGGCCGACTGTGACGTGCGGATCGCCCTGACCCACTTCTCGCCCGTGCCGGACACCCTCGCCGGCGAGCCGCCGGAGATCTACCCCTTCCTCGGCAGTTATCTGCTCGCGGAGGCGATCGACACCGCCGGCGCCGACCTCGCCGTGCACGGCCACGCACACGCGGGCAGCGAACACGGCATGACCAGCGGCGGCGTCCGGGTGCGGAACGTGGCTCAGCCCGTCATCGGACAGGCCTTCCACGTGTACCACCTGCCGGGCCGGGAGGAGCACACGCAGGAGTGAGCCGCCCAGCCCCGGGGGCCCGGCCTCAGGCGGCCGTGCCCAGGGCCGCGCGGCCGGTCATGTCGCCGTCCTTCGCGGTCACGGTCACCGGCATCGGCCCGCCGGGCCGCCGGACCAGCAGACCCGCGCCGATCGACCCGGCGATCAGCAGGCCGCCGGCGACCAGCGCGCCGCGCGCACCGGCCCACTCCATGAGCAGGCCCAGCAGGGGCGGCCCGCCGAGGCCCCACACCGTGCCGACGCTGCTCCACACCCCGAGCACCCGGCCGCGCAGATGGGCGGGAGGATCGGTCTGCAGGACGGCCGTACCCGCGGTGTCGGAGACGGACTCCACCACGGCCATGGGCAGCACCAGCACCATCAGCACGGCCAGTGACGGCGACAGGCCGGCGACGACCTGGAGGAGGGCGCCGGCGGCCGCCAGCAGACCCACGGTCCGCACCGAGGGCTTACGCAGCCGGGCGCCGAGGACGGCACCGATGATGCCGCCGACCGCCAGCACCGTGGAGACGGTGCCGAAGGAACCGGCGCCGCCCGCGAGCGGTCCGGTGACGAGGACGGCGAGCGTGAGGCCGTAATTGCGGCCGAAGACGGAGCTGATCCCGGTGATCCCGGCGAGGGCCATCAGCCGGGGCCGGCGCACGAAGAACCTCAGCCCCTCGCGCACGCTCATCGCCGCGGGCGCCGGAACGGCCCGCGCCTCGCCCGCCGGCTCGGCCACGGCCCCGTGCACCGGCCGCAGGAAGGGCACCACCGACGCCACGAACAGGAAGGACAGCCCGTTGGCCGCGTACGCGGAGGCCGTGCCGAGGAAACCGACGGTCACACCCGCGAGCGCGGTACCGGCCAGCCGGCCCGCGCTGTGCACGAGAGCGCCCACACCGATCGCCGACGGCACGTCCTCCCTCGGCACGAGATCGTTTCCGAGCAGCGCGCAGGCCGGGCCGTCGACGGTGGCGATGACGCCGGTCACGGCGGCCAGCACCAGCAGCACCGGCATGTCGATCCGGTCCAGCGCCACCAGCAGCGCCGTGGTGAACGCCACCGCGCCGAGCAGCGCCTGGCTCACCGCGACCGTCAGCTTCCGGGGCCAGCGGTCCACGGCCGCGCCGCCCAGCAGGCTCACGAACAGCGCCGGGGCCGCCTGTACGGAGATCGACAGGCCGGTCGCCGCGGCGGAACCGGTGATCTGCAGCACGAGCAGGTTCTGCACGGTGAGCTGCATCCAGGTGCCGGCGTTCGAGACGAAGTTCGCGGCCGACCACCAGCGCATGCCGCGATGCCGCAAGGAACGCCAGGGCGAGCGTGAGGCGGGAGCGGAGCTGGGCACGGACGTGGTCAGGGCAGAGGCAGAGGACACGGCGGGGTACTCGACAACCGGGAGTGGGACAGGGACCGGCGGAACCCGTCGGGCCGGCTGCGCTGCGCGGCCGGGCCATCCCGGTCAGGGCGCCGACCATGCTGGCAGACGGGAGGGGCCAGTGGTCGCCACGGCTCTCGCCGGAGTGGCGCCACGAGCCCCAAAGTCCCGAATGCACAAGCCTGTTGGGGCGCGCGTGTGCTTCCTCACAGGCCCCGGTGTGGCGCACTGCGCGGCCGGCTGAGGAAAGTCGCCGTGCGCTGCCGAAACAGGCCCGCATCCGTGACGCGCACCACGGCCGCACAACGGCGAACCCCGGTCACGCTCCGGTACGTTCGCTCACCGCCTCCCGCGCGGTACCTGGCCGGGGCCGACGCGGAACGCCGCCGTCTGGCCCACAGGCCGCCCGGTCTCCCGCCCTCCGGCCCCGGAGAACAGCGGACCCGCAGCCGCCGGACGGCAGTTCCCGGCGCCCCCTCGCCGTTCAGCGATCGACGGTCCGCATTCCTGCCTCGTCGTACCGCTCGCCCGCCGCCTGGGGCAGCTCCGCGTCGATGCGGGTCAGGTCCTCCCTCGTCAGCTCGACGCCGGCCGCGGCAGCGTTCTGCTCCAGGTAGCTGCGCCGCTTGGTGCCCGGGATCGGGACCAGGTCCTCGCCCTGGGCCAGCACCCAGGCGATGGCCAGCTGGGCCGGGGTCACGTCCTTCTCGGCGGCGATCTCCTTCACCTTCGCCGCCAGCCGCAGGTTCGCCTCCAGGTTGGCGTCCGTGAAGCGCGGGTTGGCGCGGCGGAAGTCGTTCTCGTCCAGCTCGTCCGGCGAGGTGAAGCGGCCCGCGAGGAAGCCCCGGCCGAGCGGGGAGTACGGCACGAAGCCGATGCCCAGCTCCCGGCACGCGGGCAGCACCTCGGCCTCCACGTCCCGCGTCCACAGCGAGTACTCGCTCTGCACCGCGGTGACCGGGTGCACGGCGTGCGCCCGCCGGATGGTCTCCGCGCCCGCCTCGCTCAGGCCGATGTACCGCACCTTGCCCTCGGCGACCAGCTCGCCGAGAGCGCCGACGGTCTCCTCGATGGGCACGTTCGGGTCGACCCGGTGCTGGTAGTACAGGTCGATGTGGTCGGTGCCCAGCCGCTGCAGCGAGCCGTGGACCGACTCGCGCACGTGCCCGGCGGAGCCGTCCTGCCGGCCGATCGTGGTCATGTCGCCGGGTACGGCGTCGTCCATGCGGTAGTTGAACTTGGTCGCGATCACGTACTCGTCGCGATGTCCCCGTATCGCCTCGCCGACCAGCGACTCATTGGTCAGCGGGCCGTACACCTGGGCCGTGTCGAGGAAGGTCACGCCCAGTTCCAGGGCGCGCCGGATGGTCGCGATGCCCTCCTCCCGGTCGGCGGAGCCGTAGAAGGCGGACATCCCCATGCATCCGAGGCCGATGGCCGATACCTGGAGGTCCCGCAGACTGCGCTTCTGCATGCGATGTCCCAGCCTTTCCTGCACACTCGATCGTCGTTCCGTACGGCACGGGCCTTGGTCCGCCCTGGTTCCATCTAGCGACGGATCGCGGCACCCGGCATCCCGTGGGAGAGGCCGGGTGCCGGCACCCGCGTGCCGGACGTCCGCGACGCTACGAGTTGGAGCGCTCTCCAAGTCAAGGCGCGCTCCCGGCCGGGCCCCAGCCGGACCGGCAGCTCCCGGGGCAGGCGTGCGGCCCGTGCCCGAAGGAGGTGCGCCGGTTCCTCGTCTCCGCGTGCGGCCGAACTCCCCGGCGCTCGGACCGTGCGCCCCCCGGTCACGGCCGATCCCGCCGTACGCCGTGCGCACCGGGACGGTCTTCGCGGCAGGACGGGCATGTGGCGCGGGAACGTTCGGGTGGTGCACCGTGAAGAGGGCGACTCGGGCGGTGCGGGCCCGCGTGCCCCGCCGAGTTGTACAGGAGCCTTGTTCCGGAGGACGGGTCCGCGGCAGTGGAGGTTGCCTCCCGGCCCCGGAATCACGGCCCCGCGGACCTGTGGGTCTTCCCACACCGGCGCGTCCCGGTAAGGGATCTTGACGCCCGTCTCCCGGCTCGCTGAACTGTCACCGATCAGGCCTCAGAGATCCCTTTATCTATACGATGGCGCCCGAAACGGTTGAATGTCGGTAAAACGCCCCGCACGGTCTGACCGCCGGAAGCGGGGTGAAGGGGGCGATGGACATGACGGGCGAGCCGAAGGCGACGGGCTGCCGTGCCTCATGACCGCTGAAGGACACCTGGACCGGTGCCGCTCCCTGTTCGCACGGCTCGTCCGGTGCACCGGACGGACACTGCGGGCCGAGTGGCACGCCATCGTCGTCGACCCGGTGCACCGCCTCACGCGGCGCGGACTGTCCGCACTCCTGCTCGGCTTCGTCGCCGCGTTCGGGGTGGTCTTCTGCCACGACATCGCCCAGCACCCGCTCGGCCGGCTGTGGGTCCGGCGGCTCGGGGGTGTCACCGGTGATCTCCCGCTGTGGCTGTCGCTGCTGCGCACGCCCGTGTCGCTGTACGTCCCCGCGCTCGACCTGCCCGTCTGGGCGGGCATCACCTCACTGTTCCTCGCCTTCGCACTCGCCGAACTGATCCTGGGCCGGGCCCGGACCCTGGTGATCGCCTACGTCACCACCCTGGCCGGCACGCTCACCGCCCGGGTGATGATCGCTCTGGGCCCCGGCTGGTGGGGCTTCGGCCTGCCGCACGCGGCCGGGCGGGTGCTCGACACCGGGCCCTCCGCGGCGGTCGTCGGTCTGTTCACCTATCTCTCGGTGATCCGGCGTGCGCCCGTGGTGTTCCTCCTGACCGGCGGCTCGATGGTCTGGGAGTCCCTCGCCGTGCCCAACCTGGCCGGGCGCGAGCACCTGGTCGCGGTGGGCTCGGCGATCGTCCTCGGCCTCCTGCACGGCCGCCGCACCCGCCTGCGGGCGTACGTACGGCGCCTGCCGCCCCCGCGCCACCGCCCACCCGCGCCCGCAGGGATCCGGGACGGCCGCCCCGTGTCCCCCCAGCCCCGGCCCGGCGCCCCCGCCCCCGCCGGGCCGCGGATGATCCCCGCCCCCGCCCCCGCCGGGCCGCGGATGATCCCTGCCCCCGCGCCCGCCGGGCCGCGGATGATCCCTGCCCCCACGTCCGCCGGGCCGCGGATGATCCCTGCCCCCACGTCCGCCGGGCCGCGGATGATCCCTGCCCCCACGTCCGCCGGGCCCGTGATCCCCGCCCCCGCGTCCGCCGGGCCCGTGATCCCCGCCCCCGCGTCCGCCGGGCCCGTGATCCCCGTCCCCGCGTCCGCCGGGCCCGTGATCCCCGTCCCCGCGTCCGCCGGGCCCGTGCCCGCTGCGGCGTCCGCCGACCGTCCGCACGACGCGGCGATGACATCCCTGTAATGCTGATGTCAGAGCGCGCGAGTGTGGCGCCGCCCACCCCGTCGGTGTGATGGTTTTCGCACGTCGACACGCTCGGCCACCCCCTAGGGTGTGCCGCGAGGTACGGCAGGGCGTGGCTGACACCATGGTGTTCGTCGCCGGCAGGCAGCTGAAGGGAATCCAGGATGTTCCGCAAGGTGCTGGTCGCCAACCGTGGCGAGATCGCGATCCGCGCGTTCCGGGCGGGCTACGAACTCGGCGCGCGCACCGTCGCCGTGTTCCCGCACGAGGACCGCAACTCGCTGCACCGGCTGAAGGCCGACGAGGCGTACGAGATCGGGGAGCCGGGACATCCGGTGCGGGCCTACCTCTCCGTGGAGGAGATCGTGGGCGCCGCCCGCCGGGCCGGGGCCGACGCCGTCTACCCGGGCTACGGCTTCCTGTCCGAGAACCCCGAGCTGGCCCGCGCCTGCGAGGAGGCGGGCATCACCTTCGTCGGCCCGAGCGCGGCCACGCTGGAGCTGACCGGCAACAAGGCCCGCGCGGTCGCCGCCGCCCGGGCGGCAGGCGTGCCCGTGCTCGGCTCGTCCCAGCCCTCCACCGACGTCGACGAACTGGTGCGGGCCGCCGAGGAGATCGGCTTCCCGGTGTTCGTCAAGGCGGTCGCGGGCGGCGGCGGGCGCGGGATGCGCCGCGTGGCGGACCCCGCGCAGCTGCGCGAGTCCATCGAGGCCGCCTCCCGTGAGGCCGCCTCCGCGTTCGGCGACCCCACCGTCTTCCTGGAGAAGGCCGTCGTGGACCCGCGCCACATCGAGGTGCAGATCCTCGCCGACGGCGAGGGCGACGTCATCCACCTCTTCGAGCGCGACTGCTCCCTCCAGCGCCGCCACCAGAAGGTCATCGAGCTGGCCCCCGCCCCCAACCTCGACCCCAGGCTGCGGGACCGTATCTGCGGCGACGCCGTCCGCTTCGCCCGCGAGATCGGCTACCGCAACGCGGGCACCGTCGAGTTCCTCCTCGACCCCGACGGCAACCACGTCTTCATCGAGATGAACCCGCGCATCCAGGTCGAGCACACCGTGACCGAGGAAGTCACGGACGTGGACCTGGTCCAGGCCCAGCTGCGGATCGCCGCCGGCGAGACCCTCGCCGACCTCGGCCTCGCCCAGGACACCGTCACCCTGCGCGGCGCCGCCCTGCAGTGCCGTATCACCACCGAGGACCCCGCCAACGGCTTCCGTCCGGACACCGGCCGGATCAGCGCCTACCGCTCCCCGGGCGGCTCCGGCATCCGCCTGGACGGCGGCACCACCCACGCCGGTACGGAGATCAGCGCGCACTTCGACTCGATGCTGGTCAAACTCACCTGCCGGGGAAGGGACTTCAAGGCGGCCGTCGGACGCGCCCGGCGTGCCGTGGCCGAGTTCCGTATCCGCGGTGTGGCCACCAACATCCCGTTCCTCCAGGCCGTCCTGGACGATCCCGACTTCCAGGCGGGCCGGGTCACCACCTCCTTCATCGAGCAGCGCCCGCACCTGCTCACCGCCCGCTCCTCCGCGGACCGCGGCACCAAGCTGCTCACCTACCTCGCCGACGTGACCGTCAACAAGCCGCACGGCGAACGGCCCGACCTGCTCGACCCCGTCTCCAAGCTGCCCTCGCTGCCGGCCGGCGAGCCCCCCGCCGGCTCCCGCCAGCTGCTGGTCGACCTCGGCCCCGAGGGCTTCGCCCGCCACCTGCGCGAGTCGCCGGTCATCGGGGTCACCGACACCACCTTCCGCGACGCCCACCAGTCCCTGCTCGCCACCCGCGTGCGCACCAAGGACCTCCTCGCCGTCGCCCCGGTCGTCGCCCGCACCCTGCCGCAGCTGCTGTCCCTGGAGTGCTGGGGCGGCGCCACCTACGACGTCGCGCTGCGCTTCCTCGCCGAGGACCCCTGGGAGCGGCTGGCCGCCCTGCGCGAGGCCGTGCCCAACATCTGCCTGCAGATGCTGCTGCGGGGCCGCAACACCGTCGGCTACACCCCGTACCCGACCGAGGTGACCGACGCCTTCGTGCAGGAGGCCGCCGCCACCGGCATCGACATCTTCCGCGTCTTCGACGCCCTCAACGACGTCGGCCAGATGCGCCCCGCCATCGACGCCGTACGCGAGACCGGGACCGCGATCGCCGAGGTCGCCCTCTGCTACACCGGCGACCTGAACGACCCGGCCGAGCGGCTCTACACCCTCGACTACTACCTGCGCCTGGCCGAGCAGATCGTCGAGGCGGGTGCGCACGTCCTCGCGGTCAAGGACATGGCCGGCCTGCTGCGCGCCCCGGCCGCCGCCAAGCTCGTCTCGGCCCTGCGCCGCGAGTTCGACCTGCCCGTGCATCTGCACACGCACGACACGGCCGGAGGCCAGCTCGCCACCTACCTCGCCGCGATCCAGGCGGGCGCCGACGCGGTGGACGGCGCGGTGGCCTCGATGGCCGGTACGACCTCGCAGCCGTCGCTGTCCGCGCTGGTCGCCGCCACCGACCATTCCGAGCGGCCCACCGGCCTCGACCTGGGGGCCGTAGGCGACCTGGAGCCGTACTGGGAGAGCGTCCGGAAGATCTACGCCCCGTTCGAGGCGGGTCTCGCCTCCCCGACCGGCCGCGTCTACCACCACGAGATCCCCGGCGGCCAGCTGTCCAACCTGCGCACCCAGGCCGTCGCCCTCGGCCTCGGCGACCGCTTCGAGGACATCGAGGCGATGTACGCCGCCGCCGACCGGATCCTCGGTCGCCTGGTCAAGGTCACCCCGTCCTCCAAGGTGGTCGGCGACCTCGCCCTGCACCTGGTCGGCGCCGGAGTCTCCCCGGAGAACTTCGAGGAGACACCCGACAGGTTCGACATCCCGGACTCGGTCATCGGCTTCCTGCGGGGCGAGCTGGGCACCCCGCCCGGCGGCTGGCCCGAGCCGTTCCGCACCAAGGCGCTGCAGGGCCGGGCCGCGCCCAAGCCCGCGCCGGAGCTGTCCACCGAGGACCGCGAGGGTCTGGGCAAGGACCGCCGCGCCACCCTCAACCGGCTGCTGTTCCCCGGCCCCACGCGGGAGTTCGAGACGCACCGGCAGGCCTTCGGCGACACCAGCGTCCTGGATAGCAAGGCGTTCTTCTACGGACTGCGCCCGGCCAAGGAGTACGCCGTCGACCTCGAGCCCGGCGTCCGGCTGCTGATCGAGCTGCAGGCGGTCGGCGAGGCCGACGAGCGCGGTATGCGCACCGTGATGTCCTCCCTCAACGGCCAGCTGCGCCCGATCCAGGTCCGCGACCGCGCAGCCGCCTCCGACGTGCCGGTGACCGAGAAGGCGGACCGCACCAACCCCGGCCATGTGGCGGCGCCGTTCGCCGGTGTGGTGACCCTGGCGGTGGCCGAGGGCGACGAGGTCGCGGCCGGCGCCACCGTCGCCACCATCGAGGCGATGAAGATGGAGGCCACCATCACCGCGCCGAAGGCGGGCCGGGTGTCCCGGCTGGCGATCAACCGGATCCAGCAGGTGGAGGGCGGCGACCTGCTGGTCGAGCTGGCCTGAGCCGCGATCGCCCGGCACGCATGACAAGGCCCCGTGGCACCGGAAGGTGCCACGGGGCCGACGTCGAGGGCGAGGAGAGCGAAGGGACTACTTTTGAGCGAGGGTGCCGCGCATTGCGGCATGGGCGCAGAGGTGGACGAACCGCCGCACCGCAATGTGCCGGGCTTCCGCCCGCCCGCCGCCGGAGCGGTCAGTCCCACAGCGGGTAGGTCATGACCTGCTTGAAGGCGTCCGGCCGGGCGTCGGTGTAGGTGAGACTCATCCGCGTGAAGTGCTGCACGGACGGGTGCTTCTTCCAGGACCTGGGCTCGTCCAGGCGGACGGTCACCCGGTAGCCGTGGAAACGACCGGCCGCGCAGTACGGCTTGCAGTCGTTGACGAAGTTGATCCCCGTGGCCGTCGCCGCGGCCGGGCCCCACTGCGTCCAGTGGAGTCCCACGAGGCGGCTGTTGCCGTCGCCGCAGGCCAGGATGAAGTCGGCCGGGCGGACGTTCTGGCGCCAGGTGCAGTCGACGAGCACGGGACGCGGGGTGTCGGCCTTGCCGGCCGCGGCCGGCGGACTCGCCGAAGCGGTGGTCATGGCCGCCGTCAGCAGGGCGCCCGCCGCGAGGGTGACCGCCGTGCCCATCACTGATCCGCGCATGGTCGCTCCCACCCGTCGTGCTGTGTCCGACCGCGTGCACCCGACGCTACGACCGTACGGCCGTTTGCACCAGTCGCGCAGGTCGGGCCATGTGTCGGCCGCGTTCAGCGGTGCGTGACGGTCAGGCCGTAGAACGCGACGCGGGCGCCGTTGGTCGTGCTGTCCGAGGAGGACTGGTTGTAGGAGCCGGCCTTGAAGTACTGCTTGTACCGCTGGAACGACGACGGGATGCCGTAGTGGGTGGTGGTGCCGTTGACGGTCAGGTCGATGGTGTTGCCGCCGGAGACGGCGATGGTGTAGCTCCAGGTCCTGCCGACCGCGACGTGTCCCACGGCGTGCGCGGTCTGCCCGCCGGAGGGCGAGTTCTCGGTGCCGAGGACGATGTCGCCGTTCGCGTGGTAGTACAGCTCCAGCAGCGGCTTGGTGGAGGAGCCGCCGCTGCCGAGGTGGATCTGCCCGACGCACACGTTCCTGGTCACGGACACCACCCGCAGGGTGGCGCTCATCCGGTGCGAGCCGGACAGCGCCCAGTCGGCGGCGCTGCCGTCGCGGTTCATCTCGCGCAGCTCGGAGCGGGCGTAGTTCGAGTTCGGCGTCGTCACCCCCTTCTCGGGCGCCCAGAAGGTCATCGCCCCGTCGCGGGTGTCGGTGTAGAAGTACGCGTCCTGGTAACCGTTCGCGCCTTGGAGCCGGGGCGACGGGATGGTGGTCGGGTGGCCGGGGGAGCCGACGGGCTCCTGCAGTTCCCAGACCGACAGGTCGAAGGTGCCGCCGGGCGCGGCCTGCGGACCGGCGGCACCTGCGCCGGTGCTGCCGAGCAGGGTGAGGGCGAGGGCGAGGCCCGCGGCGGTCGGCACCGCGAGGAGCCGGGCTCGGATCATGTGGGGGGTCCCTTCGTCGGACCAAGGATGCATTCAGTCATGTGAACACTGGATGCATCCTTGGTCGCCGGTGACCCGGGAACCTAAAGGTCTGAACCAGACACGTCAAGAGGTTCAGCAGGAGCCCTCGTCCTGCCACGGCCCCCACTGCGAGGCGCCGGGCACCTCGTTCTGGGTCCACCACTTGGCCTTCCAGTTGTGCTTGTTGTAGGAGACCTCGTTCCCCTGTGTGTACACCCCCGTCGAACTCCACGCGGGCTTGCAGGAGGTCGGCGTCGGCGTGGGGGTCGGTGCCGGGGTGGTGGGCGGGGTGACGCCCGCGAACTTCACCGAGTACTTCGCGAAGTCCCAGGAGTTCTGGGTGACGCTGGAGCACGTGCCGGACGTACGGCCCCCGTTGTCCGGCGGACTGCACTGCCGGTCGCGGTTCAGGGACCAGAACGTGAAGCGGTCCATGTTGTGGCTCGTCGCGTAGTCGAGCACCGTCTGGAAGTCCGCCTGCGTGAAGTACTCACCGGTGTCGCTTCGGCCGTTCATGCCGGAGAAGCCCTCGTGGGCGTACGCGGTCGCCTGGTCCCAGCCGAAGGTCGACTGCAGGATCGAGTTGAAGTTGGTCAGCGCGCCGGTCTGGCTTGCCGCCCCGTTGAAACCGCCGTCGAAGGGCATGATGGAGAAGTTGTTCGGGGTGAACCCCTGCGACTTGGCCTCCAGCAGCATCTGCTTGCCGAACCAGCCGGTGCCGTCCGCGGTGCCGGCCGTCGTCACGGAGACGTACAGGCCCGGGTTGTTCTGCTGGAGGATCCGGGCCGCGCCGATCTCGTTCTTGATGGCGGCGGCGTTCTCGTACTCCGGCTCCTCCAGGTCGAAGTCGATGGCATGAAGCCCGTACTTGGTGATGACCTGCTGATAGGCCGCCGCCGTGGAGGCCGCGTCGGAGCAGGCCTGGCCCAGCTTCGTGCCGCCGTAGCCGCCGATGGAGACCGATACGTCACCGCCCTTGGCGCGGATCGTGTCGATCGCCGACTGCACGGCCGTGTCCGAGGAGACGGGCGCCGTGCCGCCCCACGTGGGCGAGCAGCCGCCGCCGTTCGGAGCGAGGACGAAGGCCAGCTGGAAGGCCTTGAGACCGGTCGCGTCCATGATGGCGGCCGGGTCCGGCGGGTCGTTGTCCAGTGGCATCAGATAGGGGGCGGCGGCGTACCAGCGGTTGTTCAGCGCGGTGGTCGCGCCCGAGGCGTTGCTCGCGACGAGTGCGGTGGTGCCCGCGGCGGCGAGTGTGACGGCCGCCGCCGCGCTCAGACATGCCCGAAGAGGTCTCACTGTGTGTGCCTCCGGAGAGTGGGGGTGGGGAGGTCCCCAGAGCGGGGAGCCCCACCCTCCGGGAGCTGTTGCGGTCACGTCAATAACTTGGACTAGACCAACCTGGACTTTGGACTAGACCATACGATCTCTTTACCTCCCGCCGACCAGTCGCACCGTGAAGCCCCGGTCCAGCGGCAGGCTGGGCGTGGTGACGGCCGTGATGTGCGTGGCGGGATCGAACGACCAGGCGGAGGCGGGCAGGCGGTGGCCGTCGACGGTCACCTGCGCGGGCGCCGAGCCGCCGTGCACGGTGAACCGGTAGCCACGGGCGTCCGCCTTGCCGGCGTAGTCACCCCTGCTCGCGCCCACCGTGACGGTCGTCCCCTTGCCGTCGGCGCGCACGGACACCCGCTGGGTGGCGGCGGCGCCCTCGGCGAAGTCGCGGGTCACCCCGTCGTCCTCGTACAGGGTGTAGTGACTCGTGCCGTGGGCCGCCGGGTACACGTCCCAGTCCAGCTCGTGCCGGTCCCGGGTCTGCCAACTCGTAGTCCCCTCGGGCCACATGGGGACGACGGCGCCCTCGCGCACGAACAACGGCAGCGTGTCGAGCGGGGCGTGGTAGCCGTTGACCGTGGTCGGACCCTGGTAGGTGCGGCCGGTCCAGTAGTCGGTCCAGGTGCCCTTGGGCAGGTAGATCCCGTCCCGGGTGTCGGAGTCCTGGTAGACCGGGGCGACCAGGAAGTCGCGGCCCGACAGGAACTCGTACTTCGCGTGGTCCCCCAGGGTGTTCGGGTCGTCCGGGTACTCCAGCCACAGCGGGCGCACCGCTCCCACACCCGTCTTCGCGGCCTCGGCGGACAGCGTGTACATGTACGGCAGCAGCCGCTCCTTGAGCTGGAGGTACTTGCGGTTGACGGAGGTGTACGGCTCGCCGTCCCGCCAGGGCTGCTGGTCGGCGGTCTTGCCGGTGGTGAGGTCGGTGGCCCAGCCGTCCATGGTCATGACGGCCGGCAGGAACGCCTTCCACTGCAGGTCCCGGGCGTACATCTTGGCGTCGTGGCGGTAGATGCTGCCCACGTCACCGGTGTTGTAGGCGATGCCGGACAGGGTCGCCCCGGCGTAGGTCGGGATCTGCCAGCGGATGTAGTCCCAGGACAGCTTCTGGTCGCCGCTCCACAGCACCCCGCAGCGCTGGGCGCCCGCCCAGGACACCGGCAGCCACACGAAACCGCGCGCGTCGCTGTTGTCCTCGATCCCCTTCTTGGCGGCGTCGCACGCGTCCAGGGCGAACTTGTAGCCGTTGCCGACCCAGGCCACGTCCAGCTTGGCCACCCGCTGACCCGCCTTCACCTGGTCGGCGAGCTTGTCGATGCCGTCCTGGGTCCACAGGCCGAGCTGGGCGTGGTGGTCCTGCAGCCCCTTGGCGGTCTGCTCCAGGTTCTCGTACCCGCAGCCGTAGCCGTCGTTGACCAGCATCCAGCCGAGCGGCATCTGGTTCTGCGTGTACCCGTCAGCGATCTTCAAGGCGTCCAGGGTGTGCCGCTCGCCCCGGTTGGCGTTGTGCAGGTAGCAGTCCGAGTCGCCGGGTTCGAGACCGTACACCGGAGGCATGAACGGCTTGCCGGTCAACGCCGTGTACCGGCCGATCACTTGCTTCGCGTCACCGAGGAAGTAGTAGGCGTCCAGGCGCCGTTCCTGCTGTCCGGTGGTCACGGGCTGCCCGAAGGTGTACACGCCCGGGGTGAAGGTGTTGCGGAAGACGCCGTAGCCCGCGCTGGAGAGATAGAACGGCTGGGAGTTGTTGTAGCCGCCCTCGTTCCAGTCGAAGCTGTTGGAGACGTACATGGTCTGCCCGCGGTGCGAGAAGCTGCCGTTCTGCTCGCCACCGCCGAAGAACTGCTCGTCCGCGCCGCGCACGAGGCTCTGCCGCATGCCGCCGGTCGACCAGCGCAGCGGTTTGTCCTCCTGCCAGATGCGGGTGCGGTTGTCGGGCTTGTACAGCCCGAAGCGCAGTGGGCTCTTGTACACGCGCAGGACGGCCCGCGGGGAGCGGATGCCGTAGTAGTCGCCCGCGTCGAAGGACGAGGTGCGCCGCTCCGGGGCGGGCTGCCGGCGCACGATGGCGGTACCCGCGGGATCGCTCAGCGAGCCGGACGGGTCGGCCTGCAGCCGCAGTTGGCCGTCTGCCAGGAAGTCGGCGCGGGCCGTCAGCTTCCCGGCCCCGATGGTGTAGCTGCCGTCACCGCCCGCGAAGGACGTGAGGTCACCGGCGTCGGTGGTGGCGGGCAGGTACGCGGTGCCCGTGAAGGAGTTGTCGTGCACGTCGTACGGCACGACCACCACGTGGTACGTCCCCGACGCCCGCGGGATCACCGTGGCCTCCGGGTCGGCGGTGCCCGCGCTGGACGCCACCTGCTTGCCGTGGCCGTCGTACACGTACAGGTCGAAGTCGTCCGAGGGCTTCTCCCACTTGACCGACAGTGGGACGCCGCCCTCGGGGTTGTCGTCCCAGTAGCCGTCCGGCACCGAGACCGTCAGGTCGAAACGGTCGCAGACCTTGTTGTCCGGGTCGGCCGCGGCATCCGGGCAGCTCTCGGTGCCGCCGCCGGTGCCCTTGGCGTACAGCGGGCTCTGCCAGCTGACGCTGCCGTGAGCGGGGTCGAGTACGGCCCCGGTCCCGGTGGCGGCGGCCTGGGCGGGCGCCGGGGCGGCGAGCGCGGTTCCCGCCAGGGCGGCCGCCAGCCCCAGCGGTATCCAGGCCGGCCACGGCACACGGTGGCGCAGTCTTCGCGGTCTTTGCACGGCGGAACAGCTCCCCTCGCAGCACTGCGGACTGTCTGTTCTTGCTCTCATGCTCGGAAGAGCTCGAAACGCGCTTCAATCGAGCAACTTCAAGCAGGAAGCCTCGGGGTTGGCGCAGGTTCATGTCAAGAGTGGGAGGGGAAGGTGGCCGGGTCCCGGTTCGTCGGGGAGCCCTTTACAAAGGGTTGTCCTCGATGTCCGCGTATCCGTGGCGGACCGTCCGTCGCCTGAGGCACCCTTGACAGTGTGCGTGCTGTTTCGCGACGTTTGAGCAGTTGCGCACGGAGGGGATTCGGCGCACATCGGTACCAATGGCAGGGCGCGCCCGGCGCGTCGTGGGGGGAGCGGTCGCCCATGCGATCCATGAGCCATGATTCACACGCCTCACCGACCGGTGCCGCCTCGGGCACACCGCTCGCCGAGCCCGCGAAAGGGCGACCTGCGGAAGGGCGGTCGAACTGAGGTGGAGATAACCATCCACAGACCCGGTGAGCTGACGCCCGAGCTGCGCGGGGCCTGGCACCGCGCGATGGACGAGTCACCCGAGTACGCCAACCCCTTCCTCGCGCCGGAGTTCACGATCGGCGTCGGCCGCTACCGCGGCGGCGCGCGGGTCGCCGTCCTGCGCGAGGGCGGGGAACCGGCCGGGTTCTTCGCGTACGAGCGGGGGCCGCTCGGCACCGGACGGGCCGTCGGGCTCGGACTGTCCGACTGCCAGGCGCTCGTGCACCGGCCCGGGGTCACCTGGGACGCGGGGGAACTGCTGCGGGCCTGCCGGCTCAGCATCTTCGAGTTCGACCATCTGGTCCAGGAGCAGCGGCCGTTCGCCCCGCACGTCACCGGAACCTTCGCCTCGCCGGTGATCGATGTGAAGCCCGGCGACGGCGACTACCCGGAGTGGCTGCGCGGCACCTATCCGGGCCTGGCCAAGACGACGCTGAAGAAGGAGCGGCGGCTCGGCCGGGACATCGGTGACGTGCGGTTCGTCTTCGACGAGCGTGACCCGGAGGCGCTGCGCACGCTCATGCGCTGGAAGTCGGCGCAGTACCGCAGGACCGGCCGCATGGACCGGTTCTCCCGGCCGTGGATCGTCGGTCTGGTCGACCATCTCTTCCGGGTCCGCGAGGAGCACTTCACCGGGGTGCTGTCCGTGCTCTACGCGGGCGACCGGCCGGTCGCGGCCCACTTCGGCCCCCGGTCGAGCACAGTGCTGGCGGCGTGGTTCACCGCCTACGACCCCGAACTGCACTATTACTCACCGGGGTTGATGATGCACCTGAGGACCGCCGAGGCCGCCGCCCGGCACGGTGTGACCCTCGTGGACCTCGGGCGCGGCGACAAGGAGTACAAGGACTGGCTGAAGACCCGTGAACTGCGGGTCGCCGAGGGCTTCGCGGCCCGTCCGCACCCGGTGGCGCTGGCCCAGCGGCTGTGGCGCAGGCCGGTACGCGGACTGCGGAACACGGTGCTGGCCCATCCCGGGCTGCGGGATCCGGCCGACCGGCTGCTGAAGGCGGCGGGCAGGCTCCGCACCCAGAGCGCGGCGACGCCCCAGGCCGCCCGGGAGAGCCGGCTTCCGGACCGGTAACTACTGGCAGGTTCTCGTCAAAACTTTCTCAAGCGGCGGACGTTGCCGCGTCCGCGTGGTCGGGTCTCCTGCGTCAGCAGTGTCGCTGCACCCCGGGAGGTCCTTGGTGTCCCTGCCAACCCACAGAAGACGGTGGCTGACCGTCTGCGCGCTCACCGCATCCGCCGCGCTCGTCGCGATACCCCCGTCCACCGCCTCGGGGCGGGGTGCCGGCCCCTTCGGAGTCCGCACGCTCAGCCAACTCGCCAAGCAGCGCGAGCAGTCGGCGGACACCGCGTCACCGCACGTGGCGGGGGACGACGACGACGGCAACGAGGCGGACGAGATCGCCGAGGGCGCCGACCAGTACGCCGAAGCCCGCACCTCACCGGGTGTCGTCGCACCGGGCGCGTACGGCACAGCCTGGCACGATCTCGCCGGCCTCAGGAGCGCGGGCGGCCGTTGGCGCAACATCACCGACCTGCCGTACAACTCCGACGACCCGCGCTACCGTGACATCGACTCCAACTCCAGCGGCGGCAGCGGGAACGTCACCGGCCGGATGGCGGCCATCGCCGCCGACGACGACGGCTACGTCTACGCGGGCAGCGCCGGTGGCGGGGTGTGGCGCTCGCGCACCGGCGGCGGCCACTGGCAGCCCGTCAGCGACCGGCTGCCCGCCCAGTCCACCGGCGCCCTGGCCCTCGACCGCGCGGGCCGGCTGTGGCTCGGCACCGGCGAGGCCACCACCAACTCCGACGCCTACCTCGGCAGCGGCGTCTACGTCCTCGCCCACCCGCACCACGGCACCTTCTCCGTGCGCAGCCGGGTCGGCGGCGACGAACTGGAGAGCACCACCATCCACGAGCTGCGCTTCGGCGGCGACACGGTGTGGGCGGCCACCGGCAAGGGCGTGTGGAGCCACTCCACGAAGAAGCTGAGCGGCCCCTGGAGACTGGAGTTCGCGCCCAACCCGGAGTTCCTGCCCGGCGGTTCCGAGGCCGGCGACCCGGACGCGCCGTACAAGAACATCGCCAACGACATCGCCATCGACCCCAAGGACCCCTCCAAGGTGGTCCTCGCCGTCGGCTGGCGCGGCGGCGACGACTACAACGGCTTCTACACCAGGGCCGGCGGCACCTGGACCCGGATCACCAGCGGCCTCGGTGACCTTCCGGCCGACGCGGACAACGTCGGCAACGTCACCTTCGCCCGCTCCGCCGACGGCTCCCGCTACTACGCCGTCGACCAGTCCCCGGAGCAGCTGAGCACCAACCCGGACAGCGGCCTGGAAGGCATCTACGTCTCCAGGTCCGGTACGCCGACCGGGCCGTGGACGAAGATCGCCGACTACAAGGGCCTGGCAGCCGACAACTCGGCGCTGACCACGGCGGGTTACATGCCGGGGGTGCAGGCCTGGTACAACCAGTTCCTCACCGTGGACCCGGCCGACCCGCAGCACGTGTACGCGGGCCTTGAGGAGGTCTACGAGACCAAGGACGGCGGCGCGAACTGGTCCACGGTCGGCCCGTACTGGAACTTCACCTTCCCCTGCTGGAGCATCGACCCGGCCAAGCAGACCGGCGACTGCCACCAGACCACCCACTCCGACCAGCACGGTGTCGCGATCGGCAGCCGTCACGGCAAGAGCTTCGTGTACGTCGGCAACGACGGCGGCATCTACAGGCGCCCGGTGAACGGCGCCCAGGACGCCTCCGGCCACGCCACCGACTGGACCTCGCTCAACGACGGCACCATCGACACCCTGCAGTACTACTCCGTCGGCATCGGCAAGGACCTCGACCACGGCGGCCTGTCCGTCACCGGCGGCCTGCAGGACAACGGCCAGTCCATCCTGCGCGGCGACGACAAGGTCATGGGCTCCAACTTCGGCGGCGACGGCGGCGACACCCTCACCGACCCCGCCAACGGCTGCGACATCGCCCAGGAGTACGTGTACCTCGCCGTCCAGGTCACCCGGAACTGCGCGGTGAACGACGGCGGCTGGACCGCCGATCCGGGCAAGGCCACCTCGTACTCGGTCGCCCCGCCCGACAACGCCACCAGCGAGGCCCGCTTCATCGCCCCGCTCACGGCGGACCTGAAGAACGGCGACACCTGGGTGGCCGGCGGCCGGCACATCTGGGTCCAGACCCATGGCTACGCCATCCGCAGCGGCACGGAGTGGACCGGCGTCCACGACCTCGGTGCGGGCCGCACCGCGACCGCCGTCGCCGCGTCCGGCGGGAAGATCTACGCCGCCTGGTGCGGCCCCTGCAACAACCAGGGCTTCGCCCGGGGCATCGCCGTCGGCAACGCGGACGGCACCGGCTGGCACGACATCAGCCTGCCGGTGGACGGCACCGTACCCAACCGCTACCTCAGCGGTTTCGCCGTCGACCCGAACAACGCCGACCACGTCTTCCTCGCCGTCAACGGTTTCTCCCGGCACTGGACCGAGGGCCCCGGCGCGGGCGTCGGCCACGTCTTCGAGTCCACCGACGGCGGCACCACCTGGAAGGACATCTCGGCCAACCTGCCCGACGTGCCCACCGACTCCGCGCTGCTGACGGCGGACGGCGGCCTCGCCGTCGCCACCGACCTCGGGGTCGTCTACCGCGCGCCGGGCCGCACCACCTGGCAGCGGATCGGCAGCCTGCCGGCCGTCGCCGTCCTCCAGCTGAAGACAAGCCCGGACGGCGGCACGCTGTACGCCGCCACGCACGGCCGGGGCATCTACACCGTGAGGGTGCGAGACCTCCACTGACGGCCGGGGACGGGTGGCCCCGGGCTCTTCAGAGCCACCCGTCCCACCTGCCAGGACGCTCAGCCGCCACCGCGAACCGCCCGTCCCACCTCCGTGCGCAGCCGCACGAACCCGGGCAGGCCGCGCGTGCTGATCTGGTCCCGCTCGCCGGGCAGGTCGACCGGCAGGTCGCGGACCACGTGGGAGCCGGGGCCGGGGGAGAGGACCACGACGCGGTCGCCGACGTACACGCTCTCGTCGATGTCGTGGGTGACGAACACGATGGTCGTGTCGTTCGTGCGATGGAGTTCCAGCAGCAAGTCCTCGAGGTCCTCGCGGGTGCCCGCGTCCAGGGAGCCGAACGGCTCGTCCATGAGGAGCAGGGACGGCCGGCAGACCAGGGCACGGGCGATGGCGACGCGTTGCTGCATGCCCCCGGACAGCTCGCGGGGATGGCGCCGGGCGGCCCCGGGCAGGCCGACGCGTTCGAGGATCGTCTCGGCCTCGGCCCGGCGGGCCGCCCGCCCCAGGCCCCGACGGCGCAGCGGCAGGGCCACGTTGTCGCGGACGGTGAGCCAGGGCAGCAGTGAGCGGCCGTACTCCTGGAAGACGACCGCGAGCCGCTCCGGCACGCCCGTCACCGGTGTCCCGTCGACCGTGACCGTGCCCTCCTGCGCGGGCAGCAGCCCGGCGATGGTGCGCAGCAGCGTGGACTTGCCGCAGCCGGAGGGCCCGACCACGCTGAGGAGCTGGCCGTCGGGCACCGTGAGGCTGATGCCGTCCAGTACGTGCTGGTCGCCGAATCGCCGGCTGACGGAGTCGAGGCGCAGCATCCCTCACCCGGCCCAGGGCTCGTACAGGGTGCCCGCGCTGCCGGTGACCGGCAGGTGCAGCAGGAAGGGGCCCGCGTCGTCGCCACGGCCCAGGGCGTGGTCCAGCGCGGCCGGCAGCTCCCCGGGGTGTTCGGCGCGGGCCGCCGGGCAGCCGAAGGACTCCGCGAGAGCCACGAAGTCGATGCCCGTGATGTCCGTGCCGGGGACGGGTGCGACGCCGATCCGGCGGCCCAGCGCGCGGACGGCCGCGTAGCCTCCGTTGTCCAGCAGGACGTAGGTGACCGGTGCCGCGTGCCGGGCCGCGGTCCACAGGGCCTGCACCGAGTACAGCGCCGAGCCGTCGCCGACCACGCACACCACCCGGCGCCGGTCGGCGAGCGCCCGGCCGACCGCGAGGGGCAGGGCCCAGCCGAGTGCCCCGCTGCCCGTGGTGAGGAAGCCGCCGCCCGACTCGACGGGCACGCGCGCGTGGAGGGTGTCGCGGTGGCTCGGTGCCTCCTCGACCAGGACCCGGTCGCGCGGCAGCCGGGCGCGCAGCAGGTCGAAGAACAGTTCCGGAGTGGTGTGCTCCCCGGCGCGGGCCGGTGCGGGGGCCGGCCGGGGTGGGGGCGGGTCGCGGTCGGGTTCCTTCAGCAGCTCCGTGAGCCGGGCCAGGGCGGGGCGCAGGGTGGTGACGATGCTGGTGCCGGTGGGCAGCCAGGCGGCCTGGCCGGGATCGCAGTCCAGATGGAACAGCTCGGTACCGGGCGCGAGCGGTGGACCGTCGTCCGCCACGTGATAGGTGAAGACCGGTGCGCCGAGGGCGACCACCACGTCGTACGGCGCGAGCCGCGCGGCCAGTTGCCGGGCCACCGGCGGCAGGAACCCCTGGAACAGCGGATGCGACTCCGGGAAGCCGGAGCGGCCGGAGAGCGGGCTGATCCACACTCCGGCCCGGATCCGCTCGGCCAGCGCCCGGACCAGCTCCAGCGCCTCCTCGTCGTCCACGCCCGGCCCCACCACCAGCGCCGGGCGGGCGCAGGCAGTCAGCCGGGCGGCGAGCGCGTCGAGGGCGTCGGGACCGGCGGTGAACGCCGTGTGCACCGTGCGGGGCGTCACGGGCTGGGCGGGCCGGTCCCAGTCGTCCTCGGGCACGGACACGAACACCGGGCCGCGTGGCGGCGTCATCGCGGTCCGGTACGCCTCGGCGAGCACGGCCGGCACGTCCTCGGCCCGCTCCGGCTGGCGGGCGGACTTCACGTACGGGCGCGGGAACAGGGCAGGTTCGTCCGCGCCGAGGAACGGCCGCACCTGGATGAGGGAGCGCGCCTGCTGCCCCGCCACGATCACCAGCGGCACCCGGTCGCGGAAGGCGTTGAAGACGGCGCCGAGCGCGTGCCCCACCCCGCCGGCCGAATGCAGGCTGACGAACGCGGCGCGCCGGGTGCCGAGCGCATGCCCGGCCGCCATGCCGACGGCGACGGACTCCTGCAGACCCAGTACGTAGGTGAAGTCGTCCGGCCAGTCGCGGAACATCCGCAGTTCCGTGGAGCCCGGATTGCCGAAGACCGTGGTCAGGCCGGTGTCGCGCAGAAATTTCACGACCGCCTCGCGGACCGTGCCCCTCGTCATACCGTCCTCCCCGCGGATGCCCTCGGGCCGACGAGCCGCTTCTCGATCGCCAGCAGCCCGGTGTTGAGCAGATATCCGAGCGCCCCCAGCAGCACCAGCGCGGCCCACACCGTGAGCAGGTCGGAGCGGGTCTGGGCGTCGGTGAGCGTGAAGCCGATGCCGTTGTCGCTGCCCGGCAGCAGCTCCGAGAACACCATCAGGATCAGGCACAGCGACAGACTGAGCCGCAGCCCCGCGAAGATACGGGGCAGGGCCGAGGGCAGGATCAGGAACCACAGCCGTTCGGGCGCCGTCAGCCGCAGCACGGCCGCCACCTGGAGCCGCAGCGGGTCGGTGGCGCGGGCGCCCTCGGCCGAGTTGACCAGCACCGGCCACACGGCGCTGAACACGATCGACGCCACCTGCATCGGCGTACCGAAGTCGAAGACCACGACGAAGACCGGCACCAGGGCGGGCGGCGGTACGGCCCGGGCGAACTGGAGCACCGGGTTGCACAGCGCGTACGCCCGGCGTGAGCGGCCCACCGCGATCCCCAGGACGACCCCGGCGACGGCGGCGAGCGCGAACCCGGCCGCCATCCGGCCCAGGCTGGGCAGGATGGTGTCGACGGCGGCCGGGGTGAGGAACAGATGGCCGGCGGGCCCGCAGAACCACAGGCCGCGGGCGTGCCGGACGATGCGCAGCGGCGGCGGGAAGTACACGCTGCCCCGCGCACGGGCGGCCCCCTCCCAGCAGACGACGGCGAGGAGCAGCACGGCCCAGCGCAGGACCAGGGACAGCGCCGTGCGGCTCATCGCCGCGCCCCCTGCCGCATCCGCCCTGCCGCTTCCGGAGGTTCCTGCGCCCAGGCGAACAACCGCCGCTCCGCCCCGACCAGTACGCCGTTGATCACCAGCCCCAGGCCGCCCGCCCACACCACCCCCGCCAGCACATCGCGCGTACCGTCCGTCGCCGTCTCCGCCTGGGCGATGAAGATGCCGAGGCCCTGGCCGAAGCCGGAGAGGATCTCCGTCGCGACGGCGAGGATCAGGGCGACCGCGGCCGAGATCCGCACACCGGCGGCGATGAACGGGGCGGTGGCCGGCAACTCCACCCGCAGCAGCACCGCGAGCCGCCCGAATCCGAAGGCGCGCAGGGTGTCCTTGGCCAGCGGATCGGTCTCGCCGAGGCCGTAGACGGTGTTGAACAGTACCGGCCACAGCGACGCGTACGCGATCAGCGTCACCTCCGTCTGCATGCCCGAGCCGAGCAGCAGCGACACCAGCGGGATCAGCGCGACGGACGGCAGGGGCCGCAGGAACTCGATCACCGCGCGTGCGGCGGCCTCCACGACCGGTACCGCGCCCAGCAGCAGCCCCAGCGGTACGGCGATCGCACAGGCGAGCCCGAGCCCCACCGCCCACGCCCGCAGCGTCACCCCGACCCCGTCGACGAAGGCCGGGTCACCCGCCAGCCGGGCGGCGCGGGCGAGGACTTCGGAGGCGGGCGGCAGGTAGCTGCGCCGTACGAGCCCGGCGCGGGCGACAGCCTCGCAGACCCCGAAGGCCGCCACCGCACCGAGCAGGCCCAGCAGGACCTCCTGACGCCGTGTCATTTCACCAGCACAGGTGCCGGATCGACGTCCTTCTTCAACAGGCCCTGGGCGCGCATGAGCCGGACGAGCCGGCGCAGCGCGGCCGGATCGGCGGTCGCGGGATAGGCGGGCAGGTGGATCGACTCGGCCTGGTCCGCGCTCACCTTGGCGTACTTCGGCAGTTCCGTGCGCACCGCCCCCGGATCCTCGGCGGCGAGCCTGGAGGCCGCTTCGACGGCGCGCCGGAAGCCCGCGGCGGCCTTCGGGTGGTTGTCGACGAAGTCGCGCGTGGTGATGTACCCGCTGGCCGGCAGGCCCCGCGCGGGGCCCGACCCGGCGTCCAGCAGGACCCGTGCGCCCAACTCGCCCTGGACGGCGGTGTCGAAGGGCTCCACCACGTGTGCGGCGTCCACCTGGCCCTTCTCCAGGGCCGGGCCCATCTGCGGGAACAGGATCTGCCGGTAGACGGGCCGCCCGGCGTGCCGGGCGTCGAGGATCGCGTTCAGGGTCAGGGACTGGATGTTGTTCAGGACGGCGACGGCGACCTTCCTGCCCGCGAGGTCCTTCGGTGACTTCAGGGCGGAGTCCTTGGGCACGAGGACGTCCATCATGTGCGGGGCGATCCGCACGCCCTCGGCGAGGATGCGCAGATCCAGGGTGCCCTTCTCGTACGCCTGGAAATAGGTGACGTAGTTCGCGCTCGCGATCACGTCCACCTGGCCCTTGAGCAGCGCGGGCAGCGCCTGGATGCTCTGCTGGACGGGCTGGATGCGCACGTCCAGGCCCTCCTTGGCGAACAGCCCGCGGTCCCGGGCGAGATAGAGGGCGGCCGAGTCGGTGAGCGGCAGCGCCGCCACGGTCAGCTGCTGCCGCCCGTCGCCGGTGGATGAGGTCCCGCCGCCGTCGCAGCCGGCGAGGACCAGCGCCGCGGCGGCGACGAGCGCGGCGAGGGGTTTCGTACCCGAACGTGATCGACGTAATGCCATACCGGCATGACTACCCGCCATTTGTCATGATCGCTACAGGCTGACGACGGGTTTCGGGGTCCTTGGAGAAACACGAACCGAGGGCAAGCCGGTGCGGCGGTCCCCGTCGGCCGAGGTCGTTCAGGCCGGTGGGCCGGCGATGCGCAGGGGTGCCGCGGCGGGTGGCGTCACGGAGTGCGGTGCCGCGGTGCCGGTGGTGCCGGTGACGTCCGTCCACCAGTCCGCGCCGTCCTCGATGTAGCGCAGCAGCACGCCCTCGCGGATCGCCCACGGGCACACGACGGCCCCGCCCAGCCCCATGAGCTTCAGCGCCGTGTGCCCGACGACCGCTCCGGCCAGGCTCTGTGCGGCGCGCGGCGCGGAGATCCCGGGCAGCTGGGCCCGCTCGGCGGCGGGCAGCGCGGCCAGGGTGCGGACCGCCTCGCGTAGATCCCGGCAGCGCATCTCCCGCGGCACGAACGGGCCGTACCGCCCGGGCGCCGCCCCGCACAGCCGGGCGAGCTGCTGGAACGTCCGCGAGCTGACCGCGGCGGTGCGCGGCCGTTCCCAGCGGATCCGCGAGGCCACGTCCCGCAGCTCATGGCGGATCCGGCGGCGCAGTACCTTCAGCTCGGCCTGTCCCGGCGGATCCTGGTCACCCAGGTACTCCTGGGTCAGCCGGTTCGCGCCGAGCGGGAGGGAGGCGGCGAAGTCGGGCAGCCGGCCCCGGCCGAAGGCCACCTCCAGGGAGCCGCCGCCGATGTCGAGCACCGCGAGCGGACCGGCCTGCCAGCCCAGCCAGCGCCGGGCCGCCAGGAAGGTCAGCTCGGCCTCGGTCTCCCCCGGCAGGGTGCACATGCGGATCCCGGTGCCTGCCGCGACCCGCCGCAGCACCTCCTGCCGGTTCGGGGCGCCGCGCACCACCGCGGTCGCGAAGGCCAGCGGCCCCGCCGCATGCCACCTGCGGGCCGTGGCACCCGCCGCGCCCACCGCCTTCACCAGTCGCTCCACCGCCTCGTCGGCGATGGCGCCGTCCGGACCGACGTGTTCGGACAGGCGCAGCTTCCACTTGACGGTGTGCACCGGCAGCGGAACACCACCCTCCACATCGGCGATCACCAACCGGACCGTGTTCGACCCCGCATCCACCACACTCACCCGCATGGCCGGGGAGTACCCAATTCTCCGTGGACGACCCTTCGCACAGGGGGCGCGCCTGTGCACGGCGGCACGCCCGCGTGCTCCTCAAGGACGGCTCGCGGGACGGCCGGAAGCGATCCAGGAGCGGACCGCGCACGGACCGGCGTCCGCCTGCCTGACCGTCGTGTCCGACGCGGCGTCGCCGTACGGACCCTGTCCGGATCTCGGCCCCCGAGCCCCCTCGAACCCCCCGACAAGCCCGCTTCTGCCCTTAGATGGTCACCCAGACGGGCACCACCACTGTCGGCGCGAGGAGCGGCACTTGAGCGGGACGGATGTGACGAGGGTACTGGTGGTCGGCGGCGGTATCGCGGGGACCGCGGCCGCGCTCGGGCTGCACAAGGCCGGACACGACGTCACCGTGTACGAGGCACAACCCGAGACGGCCCAGGACATCGGGGCGTTCCTGACCCTGGCGAGCAACGGCATGCGCGCCCTGGCCCAGCTCGACGCCACGGACGCCGTCACCGCCGTCGGTTTTCCGCTGACTTCCCTGCGCCTGCTCGACAGCCGGGGAACCGAGCTGACGCACGCCCCGCTCGGCGAGATGACCGACCCGGACCTGCGCTACCGCTGTCTGCGCCGCGGCGAGCTGAACGCGGCCCTGCGGGGTGCGGCGGTCCGGCGCGGCATCCGCCTGCGCCACGGGGCCCGTCTGACCGACGTCACCGACGGCCCGTACGGCGTCACCGCCCGGTTCGCCGACGGCAGCACCGCCCACGCGGACCTCGTCGTCGGCGCCGACGGCCTGAACTCCACCGTGCGCGGGATCGTCACCCCCGGGGTACGGCCCACGTACGCGGGGCAGCGGGTCTTCTACGGCTACAGCGGCGCCGCACCCGCCACGGACGGCACCGGCGTCATCACCATGGTCCGGGGCAGCGAGACCGCGTTCGGATACGCGGCGTCCCCCACCGGGCAGACGTACTGGTTCGCCCGCGTGAGCACCGCACCCCTGCCCGCCGGCACAGCCGCGCACCGCGCCCCGTGGCACGAGGAGCTGCTGCCGCTGCTACGCAAGGACACCACCCCCGCCGCGGACATCGTCGCCGCGTCCGAGGGACCCGTGATGGTCACCAACGCCACCGAGATGCCGCTCGGCGCGGCGTGGCACAAGGGACGCACCCTGCTCATCGGCGACGCCGCCCACGCGGCCTCCCCGGCGACCGGCCAAGGCGCCTCGATGGCCCTGGAGGACGCCGTCGTCCTCGCCAAGGCTCTGCGCGATCTGCCCGATCCCCAGGCCGCGTTCACCGCCTACGAGCGACACCGCCGCCCGCGCGTGGAGCACAACATCACCGTCAGCGGCGGCATCTCCCGCGGCAGCCACACCCCGTCCCGCCCGTCTCCCGTCGTGGCCCGTCCCGCGGAGCCGGACGAGGCGCTGATCCGCCAACTGGCCTGGGACAGCCCGCTGCCCGCCGCCCCGCCCGAGCAGCCCTGAAGGGCGCGGCCGAGCGGTCCTCGCGCGCGAAAGTGCAAGAGACGGAGCACTGGAGTCCATTGCCGGGGAAACCGCCGGGCCGGATCGTTCCGTGCAACCGGCCCTTCGGCAACAAGGAGCACAGTTGCGACTCTTGAGCAGAGCAGGCGGCGCCCTGGCCGCGACCGCCGCCCTGGTCCTGGGCGGCGGCACCGCGTCCCCGGCATCGGCCGCGCCCCCCGCCGACGCCACCTACACCGTGACCGTGGGGACCCCGGTGCCCTTCACCCACCCCACGGACACCCCCGCCAGCCCCTACCTCGACCGGGACGGCACCTTCCACTACCAGCAGTCCGCCGCGCTGTACGGCGCCAAGGACCCGCGCACCTGGGACTTCTACACCGGCAAGGACTTCGATTCCGCCACGTTCGACAAGACCCTGAGCAAGGCCGTGAACCCCGCCAATCCCGCCGACCGCAACGACGACACCACCTGGCGCTGCAACAACAGCCCCACCGGCCGTGAGGCGACGTACGCCCCGAGCGGCTCCGGCTACGCCCAGAAGAACTACTGCGACCTGTCCGGGGTGTGGGTCGACCCCGACACCGGCGACTGGTACGGCCTGGTCCACAACGAGTTCACCCCGCAGCCCTTCGGCGACGGACTGCACTACGACGCCGTCGACTACGCCGTCTCCACCGACCGGGGCCGCACCTGGACCGTCAAGGACCATGTGATCACCTCCCCGTACAGCACCAGGCGCGGGGACACCACGGCCTTCCCGAACCAGACGTACTCCTACGGCGACGGCGACCAGCGCCTCTTCGTCGACACCGCCTCCGGCTACTTCTACGTCTATTACGGCTCCCGGATCATCGACAAGAACGGCGGCTGGAAGGCGTTCCACGAGCACGTGGCCCGCGCCCCGATCTCGGCCAGGATGGCCCCCGGCTCCTGGCGCAAGTGGTACGACGGCGCCTGGTCCCAGCCCGGCAGCGGTGGCAGGGAGAGCAACATCGTCCCCGTCGACGCCGGCCACCCCACCGGCTACACCCCCGCCTCCGCCGAGTACGACCCGGCCAACACCGGCACCGCCGCCCAGCAGATCGCGGCCGGGAAGATGCCCCCGACCTCACCGCTGTTCGTCATGAACATCGCCTACGACGCCCATCTCGGCCTGTACATCGGCGAACCGCAGGCCGTCGACCAGAGCGGGAACTCACCGCAGTACCTCTACGCCACCGACGACCTGACCACCCAGAAGTGGCGCCTCATCGGGGACACCGGCGGCTACACCGACGCCTCCTGGTACCGCTGGTTCCTGGACAGCGCCAACCGCACCGGCTCCACGATCGTCGGCAGGTCCTTCCGCTCCTACTGCTCCTTCGGCTGCTCGCACGACGCCTCCGGCGAGTACGTCGACATCACCATCGACGCCCCCGCACCCGCAGCCGCGCCCATGGACACCAGTCGTGCCTACCGCATCGCGAGCGGCGCGGGCCGGATTCTCGCCCAGGCGGCCGGCGGCAGCGCCACCACCTCGCTGGCGCGGCCCACCGGATCCGGCCGCGACACCTGGGTGTTCACCCCGACCGGCGACGGCGCCTTCACCCTCGCCAACGCCGCGAGCGGACGGCTGCTCGGCGTCGCCTCCGGCTCGGCCGCGGGCCGTGCCTGGGGCGCCAAGCCCACCGTCACCAGGGAACCGGCCGGCGGGCCGGCCGTCGGACAGCAGTGGTTCGTGATCCCGGACACCTCCGGGGGCACCTACCGCCTGGTCAACCGCTACAGCGGACTCGTGCTCGGCCTCTCGGGCACCTCCGGCCGGTTTGCCGAGACCACGCCGGTGCGCACCTGGACCGACCACAGCGGCAGTTCTGTCGGCGGGGGGCGCTCCGCCGCGGAACAGAGCCTGTCCCTCACCGGGACGTAAGAGCTCCATGTGCGTGCCGCGACAGCCCGTCAGTCGTCGGCGGACTCGTCGTGGCCGGCCGCGCCCCGCGGCGGAGCCGCACCTCACACACAGCCCCGCGCCCGTTCGGGGGCGCCAGGTGAATTCCAGTTATCCTGCCGCCATGTCAGTCATCAACGGGGAATCCGACGCCCGCCTGGCCCTGACCGCGGCCCAGGCGGGCGCCGTCGTGGTCCGTGACCTCTATGGTGGCCGGCTCGCCCGCTACGACAAGTCCGCCGGCGACTTCGCGACCGAGGCGGACCTCGCCGCCGAGCGGGCCATCCTGGACGTGCTGCGCGCCGCCCGCCCCGACGACGCCGTGACCGGTGAGGAGAGCGGCCGTTCCGGCGCCGCCGACGCCCACCGCCGCTGGCTCGTCGATCCGCTGTGCGGCACCCTGAACTACGCGGTGCGGAACATGCTCGTCGGCGTGAACGTCGCCCTGCGCCAAGGGGATCGGGTCACGGCCGCCGCGACCGCCGACCCCTTCAGCGGCGAGGTCTTCTGGACCGACGGCGAGGCGGCCCGGGTCCGCAGGGACGGCGCCGACGAGCCGCTGACGCCCTCGGCCGGGTCCGCGCTGGTGGACGTGAACCTGGACCCGCCGTTCCCCAACGCGCCCGGTTTCCAGGCGGTCCGGCTCCTCGCCGACCCGGGCTTCGCCGAACGCTTCCGTCCCCGGGTGATCTCCAGCACCCTCGCCGTGGCCTGGGTCGCCGCCGGCCGCAGGGCCGCCTATGTCACCGACGGCGACCTGCGCGACAGTGTGCACTTCGCGGCGGGCATCGCCCTGTGCCAGGCCGCCGGCTGCATCGTGACCGGCCTGTACGGCGAACCCGTGCTCACCGGCGCGGGAGGACTGATCGCGGCGGCCGACCCGGAGACGCACGCCGCACTGCTGGAGATCGTCAAAGTCCAGGCGCGGGGAGGAAGTTGACGGCGTCTCGACGTACGCCGCGCCGTCTGATGTGATTCCGGCATGACGCCGGCCCACGACCTCGCCACCCGCCTCGGCGGGGCTCTGGACACCCGCCCGGAGACGCTGCGCGCATGCGCGCAGGACTTCGGGCGCATCGTGCGGGCCACGCCGCTCGGTGTCCTGCGCCCGCGGTCCGCCGCCGAGATCCAGGACCTGCTGGAGAGCGCCGGACCCCGGGGTGTCCCGGTGAGCGTGCGGGGCGGCGGGCACTCCCTGTACGGCCAGGGCCAGGCAGACGGCGGGATCGTGCTGGACCTGCGGGCGATGAACCGGGTCGGTCCCGTGGCGGACGGGCAGGTGACCGTCCAGGCAGGCGCGTTGTGGCGGGACGTGCTGGCCGCGACCCTGCCGCACGGAAGCACCCCGCCGGTCCTCACCGACTACCTCGGCGCGGGTGTCGGCGGTGTCCTGTCGGCGGGCGGACTCGGCGGCGCCACCCACCGGCACGGCCTGGTCGCCGACCAGGTCCTGGAACTGGAGGTGGTGACGGGAGCGGGGGAACACCGGGTGTGCTCACCCGACCGGGATCCCGAACTGTTCCACGCCGTGCGGGCCGGCCTCGGCCAGTGCGCCGTCATCGTGACCGCCACCCTGCGCCTGGTCCCCGCGCCCGACCGGGTGCGCCGCTACTGCCTGTACTACGCCGACCTCGCCCGCTGCCTCGCCGACCAGCGGCGGCTCGCCGAGGAGCAGCGCTTCACCCATCTGGAGGGGCAGGCCCGGCCGGCCGGGGAGGACGGCTGGCAGTACATGATCGAGGCCGTGGCCCCCCACGACGGCCCGTACCCTCCCGACGACAGCACCCTGCTCGCCGGGCTCTCGCACGATCCCGCCGCCCTGGAGACGGAGGATCTCGGATACGGGGAGTTCGCGCACCGCGTGGACACGGACGAGGAGGCGCTGCGGGCGACGGGGGAGTGGCTGCACCCGCATCCCTGGCTGAACCTGCTGCTGCCGCACGACAGCGCCGAGTCCGTCGTCCGCGCGGTACTCGCCGACCCGGCCTTCCGTGACCTGCGGGACACCGGTCTCGTCCTGCTGTACCCGGTGCTCTCCGGCCGGCTGCGCGCGCCTTTCTTCAGCCGCCCCTCCGGTGAAGTCCTGTACCTGTTCGCCCTGTTGCGCACGGCTGCGCCCGGCAGCCCGGAGACGGTCGCCGCGATGGTGGCCGCCAACCGTGCCGCGTACGAACTCGCCCGGTCCCGGGGGGCCGTCGCCTATCCCGTCAACGCGCTGCCCCTGTCGGACGCCGACTGGCGGCACCACTACGGCAGCCGCTGGCCGGCCTTCGCCGAGGCCAAGCACCGCCATGACCCGCATCTCATCCTGGCCCGGGGGCACGGGCTGCGATTCTGAGGCCGCACGACCGTGAAACCTTGTCTTCCGAGGGAGTAGGCGGGGGTGTGACGTGAGCGGCGGCACGGACCGCTGAGCGGGGGATACGGGGTTTCGAGTGGGCGACGAGTGCAACACGAAGGGTGCGGCCCTGTTCGCGGGCCGCGCCCCGCGTACGCCGGCTCAGGAAGAGGAACACTCATGGATCACTCGCGCGCCCCCGTACTCGAGGCCCTGGAGGAGTTCCGGCGCCGCGGCGACGTGGTGTTCGGGCCGCCGGGACACAAACAGGGCCGCGGCACCGACCCCCGGGTCGCCGACGTCCTCGGCCTCGACGTCTTCCGCTCGGACGTACTGACCCTCAACGGCCTGGACGACCGCCGGGAGTCCCAGGGCGTGCTGGAACAGGCGCAGGAGCTGATGGCCGACGCGGTCGGCGCCGAGCACGCCTTCTTCTCCACCTGCGGCAGCTCGCTGTCCGTGAAGACCGCGATGTGCTCGGTCGCGGGCCCGGGGGAGAAGCTGCTGCTGTCCCGCAACGCGCACAAGTCGGTCATCGCCGCGGTGATCATCAACGGCGTGGAGCCGATCTGGGTCCACCCGAAGTTTGACGCCGAGCGGCACATGGCCCATCCGCCGGAGCCCGACGACGTCCGCGACCGGCTGCGCGAGCACCCCGACGCCAAGGGCATGCTGCTGATCACACCCACCGACTGGGGCACCTGCGCCGACATCCGGGGCGTCGCCGACGCCTGCCACGCCTACGACGTACCGCTCATCGTGGACGAGGCCTGGGGCGCCCATCTGCCCTTCCACCCCGCCCTCCCGGCCTGGGGCATGGACGCCGACGCCGACCTGGTCGTCACCAGCGTCCACAAGATGGGCGGTGCCATCGAACAGAGCTCGGTGTTCCACCTCCAGCACGACCGGGTGGCATCCGATGTGCTCAGGCAGCGCGAGGACCTCCTCGGCACCACCAGCGCCTCCTGTCTGGTGTACGGCGCCCTGGACGGCTGGCGGCGGCAGATGGCCGAGCAGGGCCACGAACTGCTGGAGCGGGCCGTCCACCGGGCCGAGCGGATCCGGGCGGCACTGCGTGAGCTGCCGGGGCTGCGGGTGATGGGCGGCGAGGTCATCGAGGAGGGCCTCGCGGCCGAGTTCGACCCGATGAAGATCGTCATCGATGTCCGGGACCTCGGCATCAGCGGTATGCAGGCGGCCGAATGGCTGCGGGCCGACCGGCATGTCGACGTGGGCGGCTCGGACACCTGCCGGATCAGCGCCTCCATCACCCACGCCGACGACGACGAGACCGAGAAGATCCTGCTGGACTCCATGCGTTCCCTGGTGGAACACGCCGGTGCGATGGAACGACGGCCCGCCGTCCGGCTGCCCGAGCCGCGCGCGCTCGAACTCGAACAGGCGGTCCTGCCGCGCGAGGCGTTCTTCGGGCCCGCCGAACAGGTGCCCGCCGAACGCGCCGCGGGCCGGATCGCCGCCGAGATGATCAGCCCCTACCCGCCCGGCGTACCCGTCGTGGCGCCCGGCGAGGTGATCACGAAGGAGGTGCTGGAGTACCTGCGCAGCGGAGTGGAGCACGGCTTCCTCATCGCCGACGCGGCGGACCCGTCACTGAAGACCATCCGGGTCACGACCCGCCCGTGAGCGGGCCTCCCGAACTGCGGGGGCCGGGGGCAGCGCCTAAGGTGGCGGTGCGGGCGGCCGGGTGCTTGCCTGCTCGGGTCAAGAAGCCGGCCCTCCTGGCGAAGAAACCCTCGGCAGGGGGCACTTGGCCCTGCTCGACGGTCCCCGGGCCGGACGGACGCGTCCGGCGGGCCAGCCGTCCCGGCTACTCGATGGGAGACGGCCCGACTTCACCCCGACCGGAAATCCTCCGCGATTGCCGGTTTCGGACGCACCGGCCCGGGGACCTCGGTACGAGGCCGCGCCGCCCCCCTTTTTCTCCTGATGTGTTGGTGTTGCCGGCCGTATGCCCGGGTGTGGCCACCGCGTGTCGGACACCCCGCCTCGCCGGTGCCGGGCCCGCCCCCGTGACCAGCGAAGGAATGGTGGAGATGAGCGAGACGAACCCCCTCAAGCGAGCGGTGGACAAGGTGGCGGACGCCTTGCAGGGTGACGGCGCGGGCCCCGAGGAGGGCATCCCCGGCAAGCCCGGCCCCCGGACGCCGCCGGTCGCCGAGCCGACCGAACCCCATGAGCCGTTCCCGCCCAAGCCCGACCAGACCGGCCCCGACACCGTTTCACCCACCGGCCAGCCCACCGGCGCCGACCAGGCCCGGATGGCGCAGAGCGGCAGCTATCTGACCAACGCCCAGGGCACCCGGCTGTACGACACGGACCACTCGCTCAAGGCGGGCCCCCGTGGCCCGGTGCTCCTGCAGGACCACCACCTGCGGGAAAAGGTCATGCACTTCGACCACGAACGCATCCCCGAGCGTGTGGTCCACGCCCGCGGCGCCGCAGCGCACGGGGTCTTCCGCAGCTACGGCACGGCGGCGAACGTGACGAAGGCGGCCTTCCTCGCCGAGGACGTCGAGACCCCGGTGTTCGTCCGCTTCTCCACCGTGCTCGGCTCCCGGGGCTCCGCCGACACCGTCCGGGACACCCGCGGATTCGCGACGAAGTTCTACACCAGCGAGGGCGTCTTCGACCTGGTCGGCAACAACATCCCGGTCTTCTTCATCCAGGACGCGATCAAGTTCCCGGACGTCATCCACGCCGGCAAACCGCACCCCGACCGCGAGATCCCGCAGGCGCAGAGCGCCCACGACACCTTCTGGGACTTCGTCACCCTGCACACCGAGGCCACCCACCACACGCTCTGGAACATGTCCGACCGGGGCATCCCGCGCTCGTACCGCACCATGGAGGGCTTCGGCGTCCACACCTTCCGCCTGGTCGACGAGGCCGGCGGGACGACGCTGGTCAAGTTCCACTGGAAGCCGAAGCTGGGCGTGCACTCGCTGGTGTGGGAGGAGGCGCAGATCATCAACGGCGTCGACCCGGACTTCCACCGGCGGGACCTCGCCGACGCCATCGAGGCGGGCGCCCACCCCGAGTGGGAGTTCGGCATCCAGACCTTCCCCGACACCCCTGACCAGACCTTCGAGGGCATCGACCTGCTGGACCCCACCAACATCGTCCCCGAGGAACTCGCCCCCGTGCAGCCCATCGGACTGCTCACCCTCGACCGCAACCCCTCCAACTTCTTCGCCGAGACCGAGCAGGTCGCCTTCCACGTCGGCCATCTCGTCCCCGGCATCGACATCACCGACGACCCGCTGCTGGCCGGCCGGCTCTTCTCCTACCTGGACACCCAGATCACCCGCCTGGGCGGCCCCAACTTCCCGCAGCTCCCGATCAACCGGCCGCACGCACCCGTCAACGACATGCTGCGCGACGGCATGCACCAGACGGCGGTGCACCGAGGCGCCGCCCCCTACCGCCCCAACTCCCTGGACGGCGGCTGCCCGTTCACCGCCGGCGCCGACACGGCGTACGTCGAGGCTCCCGTGCGCGTCCCGGAGGCGACGAAGGTGCGGGAGGCACCCGAGTCGTTCGACGACCACTTCAGCCAGCCGCGCCGGTTCTGGCTCAGCATGAGCCCGGTGGAACGCGAGCACATCATCGGCGCCTACACCTTCGAACTCGGCAAGTGCTACGAACAGGCCATCAGGGAGCGGGCGTTGCAGGTGCTGGCGAACATCGACCCGGAGCTGTGCGCGGGCGTCGCCACCGGTCTCGGCCTGCCCGCCCCGCAGCCCACCGTGGCCCTGGCCGACGTCGCGCCCAGCCCCGCCCTGTCCCAGGTCGGGCGCACCTGGCCCACCGACGGCCGGATCATCGGCATCGTCACCGGCCCCGACGGCGACCTCGACGGGGTACGGGCCGTACGCCAGGAGGTGCTGGACGGCGGCATGGTCCCGCTGGTCGTCGCGCCGACGGGCGGCACCCTCGGATCCGGCGCGGACGCGCTCGGCGTCCAGCGGACCTATGCCACGGCACGGTCGGTGGAGTTCGACGCCCTGCTGGTGGCCGGCACCCCGGGCGTCGGCGCCGACGCCTACGGCGCCCGCGACGCCAAGGCGGGCCTGCCCACCGACCGGAACGGCACTCCCGACCCGCGTGTGGGGCTGCTGCTGGCGGAGGCGTACCGGCACGGCAAGGCCATCGGCGCCGCGAAGGGCGCACAGAGCGCGCTGGAGGCGGCCGGCATCCCCCTCGACGCGCCCGGGGTGATCGCCGGCGACGGCGCCACGACGGTCCTGCAGCAGCTCACCCGACTGCTCGGCTCGCACCGGGTCTGGGACCGTTTCCCGTCCACCGCCTGACCGGCCACGCACAAGCGGCCGGGGCCCTGCCTTCGGGCCGCCCCGGGACCCGGCCGCCGCCGCACGGCTGTTCAGGTCCGGGCGGTGCGGCAGAGCAACAGGCAGATGTCGTCGTCGTGTTCGGAGTCGTACAGCATGGGCTTCAGCAGCGAGTCGGCCGCGGTCTCCAGGTCCTCCAGCTCCACCGCGCCGAGCGCGCCCACGGCCCGCGCCAGCCGCTCGATGCCCGCGTCGATTCCGGCGGACCGCCGCTCCACCAGCCCGTCCGTGTACAGCGCGAGCGTCGAGCCCGCGGCCAGTTCGACGGCGTGCTCCTCGTACTCGAAGGGAACCGGGACGCCCAGCATGATCCCCGGCCTGGCGTCCAGCACCCGCACCTCGCCGTCGGGGCCGCGCACGACGGCCGGCGGATGTCCGGCGGCCGCGCACACCACGCGGGGATCCCCGGGTGTGAACCGGGCGACGGCACAGGTCGCGTACAGCTCCGGCTGCTGGTGACGGAGCATCCGGTGCAGCAGCGTGAGGATACGGGCGGGCCCGTTGCCCTCGACGGCGTACGCGCGCAGGGCGGTGCGCAGCTGGCCCATGATGACCGCCGCCCTCAGTCCGTGCCCCGTGACATCCCCTATCACCGCCAGCACACTGCCGTCGGGCTGCGGGAAGGCGTCGTACCAGTCGCCGCCGATGTTCATCCCGTGCGTGGCCGGCAGATAGCGCGCGGCGAGCGAGAGGCCCGGCGTGGCGGGCAGGTCGGTGAGCTGGGCGCGCTGCAGTTCCTCGGCGACGTTGCGGTGCTGCTGGTACTGGCGGGCGTTGTCCAGCGCGATGCCCGCCCGCCGGGCCAGCTCGACCAGCATCACGGTGGTGTCCGGATCGAAACGGTCGCCGTGCGCGGCCAGGGTCAGCACACCTTGGACCGTGCGCACCCCGAGCGGCAGACACAGCAGCGGACGGTCCGGGGACAGCGCCGAGGCCGGCAGGTCGTCCACACCCGGCAGGCCACCCGGCCGCGGGCCCGCGTGCTGGGGCCGGCCGGTGCGGGCCGCCGTCACCGAGGCCGCCGCCCGCTCGGCCGGGGGCGTCCGCTCGTCGTCCACGAGCCACACGTCGACGTAACGGGCGTACTCCGGGACCAGCAGCTCCGGCAGCCGGCACAGGATGTCCTCGTGGTCCAGCGAGGTGTTCAGAGCGGCGCTGGCATCGGCGAGGAAGGTCAGCTGCCGACGGGCGTTCTCCGCCTCCGCGCGGGCGGCCCGCTCGGCGTCCAGCAGCTCGCGCTGGGCCAGCGCGGCGGCCTCCAGCTCGGCGTGCAGGGCGAGCACACCCTGGTTGGTCTGGTGCAGCTCCTCCCGATGGAAACGGATCAGCTCCTCCGTCTCCGCCAGCCGTGCGAGAACGGCGGACGCGTCCTCGTCGGCGTCCAGGAGGGCCTCGGCGAGCCGGGCGTCGTCGAGGTCGGCGGGCCTGGGCAGCACCCCGGCGACGGGGGTGGGGCAGACGAGGGTGTGCTGCCACGGATCGGGCCCGCTCAGCAGCACGTGCAGGGTGCCGTCGGCGTGGGCGGTCACGGTCAGCTCCACGCGAGCCCCGGTGCGGCAGGGCCGCAGCCGGGTGCCGAGCGCGGCCAGGAAACGGGTGCGGTCCGGCGCGGGTACCGCGGCGTCCGCGGTGAGCCGCGCCAGCAGCGCACGGGCGCGGGCCGCGTCGGCGGCACAGGCGAGGATCCAGGTGTCAGAGACGGCTGTCATGGGTGCTGGTCCGGCGGTCGGGGGCCAGTACGGCCACGCTGGTGTCGTCGCGTACGGGGCGGGCGGGGCTGCTCGCGCCGCGCAGGACGGCCGCGGCCAGCACCGACGGATCCTGGGCGAGCAGCGAGGGGTCGTCCGGCGGCGTCCAGCGGCTGGGCAGCCCGTCACTGTGCACCACGAGCAGACTGCCCGGGCGCCACGGCGTCCTGCGCACGGGGATGTGCGCCGGGAAGTACGCCCCGACGATCCCCGGATGGGAGAGGAGGGACGCCCAGCCCTCCCCGGTACGCAGCCGGGCGCCGGCGTTGCCGACTCCGGCGAAGCAGAGTTCCGCGCGCTCGGTGTCCAGCTGGGCCACGGCGACCGCCGCGCCGCGGGTGGGCCGCAGCGCCGTGTGCAGCCGGCGCAGGATCTCGACGGGCGGCAGGTGTGCGGCCCGGTGCAGCTCGGCCACCGCGGTGGCGGACGCGTACGCGGCCTTGGGGCCGTGTCCGAGACCGTCCGCGAGGAGCAGGGTCAGCAGGGCGCCGGAACGCACCCAGCTCCAGGCGTCACCGCACTGCTCGGCCTCGGCCAGCGACACGCAGATCCCGCCCGCCGGCGGCTGCCCCGCCGGCACCTGCCCCGCGGGTGTCCCGGGCCCGGCGTGCTCCGGGTCGATGCGGGCCGTCGCCACCGTCCCGCGGCCCGGCGCACTGTACAGATGGAAGGCGTCGGCGCTGCGCAGACAGCTGCCCAGACCGGCGCCGAGGGAGACCCCGGCGGTGGTGTAGCCGTCCCGCAGTGCCGCGGGGACATCGGCGATGCCCGGCCCGTGGTCGAACGAGAAGAGCTGCACCGACACACCCGGGCCGCCGGCCGGCGGCCCGACGAGATTGACCACCATGCGGCCGCCGCCGGCGTGCCTGAGCAGGTTGGTGGCCAGCTCCGTGGCGACGAGTTCGGCGGCCGGGGTCCGCCGCGGGCCGAGGCCCGCGTGCACGCATGCCTCCCGGGCGGCCGTCCGGGCGTCGCGTACCCGCGTGGAGTCGCCCACCGGTACCTCCCACACCCGGCTCATCCCGCCCCCTGACGCGACGAGGGAACCTGCGTCACCCAGGCGACGGCCGTGACGGTCGTGCCCCGGCCGGGCTCGGTGTCCACGGCGAACTCGTGCACCAGCCGCCTGGCGCCGCTCAGGCCGAGGCCGAGACCGCCTCCGGTGGTGTAGCCGTCGGTCATGGCCAGCTCCAGATCGCGGATCCCCGGGCCGCTGTCGGTGAAGCACATCCTCAGGCCCCGGTTGCGGCCGTTGTCCAGCGGAGTGATCTCCGCCCGCCCGCCGCCGCCGTGCACCAGCGTGTTGCGGGCCAGCTCGCTCGCCGCCGTGACCAGCTTGGTCTGCTGGACGAGCCCGAAGCCGAGCTGGGCCGCGCACCGCCGCACCTGTTGCCGCACCCAGGCCAGATCCGCGTCCGAGCCGATGGGCAGGCTGGTCGCGGACGCCTGGCCGGACGCCTGCATCACGTCCCCCTCCGGGCCAGCAGCTCCAGGGCACGGTCGACGTCGAGGGCGGTGACCAGACCGGGCAGGGCGAGCCCCAGCTCCACGAGCGTGATCGCCACGGCGGGGCGCATCCCGGCGAGAACGGTACGGGCCGCCAGCAACCGGGCCGTGGAGGCGATCTCGGCGAGCACCCGGCCGAGGAACGAGTCGACGACGTCCACCCCGGAGATGTCGAGCACCACGCCGGTCACCCGGCTGGTGGCGATGCGGCTGGTGATGTCCTGCTGCAGCTGTTCGGCCATGCCGTCGTGCAGCTCGCCCTGGAGCGAGACGAGCAGGACGTCGCCCAGGGCTAGTACCGGCACCTGAGCCGGCTGACCGGGAGTGGGCTGGTTCACCGCGCGCTCGCACCCGCGTCCGCACGGGAGACCTCGATGCCCTGCCGGCCCAGTGCGTAGGCGAGGGCGTCGGCCAGGGAGGCACGGGTGAGTACCGAGCCCAGGTCGATGCCCAGCTGCACGATCGTCTGCGCGATGGCCGGACGGATGCCGGAGACGATGCACTCGGCGCCCATCAGCCGCGCGGCGGCCACCGTCTTCATCAGATGCTGCGCGACGAGTGAATCGACCGTGGGCACACCGGTGATGTCCAGGATGGCGAACCGGGCACGCTGCTCGACGATGGCCTCCAGCAGCGACTCCATGACGACCTGGCTGCGGGCGCTGTCCAGTGTCCCGATCAGCGGGACGGCGACCGTGCCCTCCCACAGCTTGATGACCGGGGTGGCGACTTCGAGCAGCTGCTGCCGCTGCCGCTCGATCAACTCCCCGTTCGCGTCCAGCGCCGTCTCCATCACCACCAGGCGCAGCGTACCCAGCAGCAGGGTCAGCGCCAGGACACTCTCCTGGGCCTGCGGGGCGGCGGCGTCGGGGAACTCCTCGCGCAGCAACTCCACGGCAGGCACCCGCAGTCCGGCCACCTCGTCGGCGATCTGGGACGGGCTAGAGCCGGTGAGGGCCCTGGTCTGTGTCATGCGTCCCAACTGGTCGCGCACCGGCTGGAATCCGGCTGCCGCGATGTCCTCCAGACGTCCGCTCACCGCCACGTCGGACAGCGAGTCCACGACGGCCTTGCACGCCTCCACCGCCTCGTCGCGGGAGACGGTGAAGACCGAGCGGAACAACGGGGCGTCGGCCCAGCGCTGGGCGATCTGCTCCCGGCGCCGCTCCAGGAAGGAACTCACCACCTGGGGCGCCGATCCGGCCATGTCCTGCTCGGGCACTCTCATTCTCTCCTGCTCCCTTGATGTGGAGGTCACTCAGCCTGCGGACTGCCCGCGCACGTCGATGCAGCTCCTCAGAGGCGTCAAGCGGTCCCGGCCCGGCGGCGGATGCCACCGGGCCGGTGTCGGTGGGCCGACTACCCCGAATCTCGCCGGACTCTCCGGGCTGTTGCCGACGTCACCCGTGCGTGCGATCCGGCCGGGAACTCCAGGCGGGGCGCGGGACCGGCCGAGCGGGACGGCGGAGGAGGGCCGTCCACAGGAACTCCTCCCCGAACAGCGCGGAGTCCGCCGGTTGCCGCCGCTTGGCGCGCAGTGCGATCTCCTCCAGTCCGGAGAAGACCCGGCGTAGTGCCCCGGGGGGTAGGCGAGCCCGCCGCGCAGGCCGGGCTCGCGGTGGAAGGGCGCGTCGGGGAGTTCGGATCCCATCCGGCCCGCGGCGGGGCAGGTGGGAGCGAAGTGCCTGCCGGGCGCCGGCACACGTTCCCGCAGCGCGAGACGGCTGACGCGGGGTGCGGTGGCAGAGGGTGAAGGCAGCCGGAGTCGTAGACCAGGTCGTACGGGCCAGTCAGCTCGGCCGTGGCGCCCGCGGTCAGCCCGAAGGCGTCACCGCGGTGGAACCGCACGCCGCCCCCGGCCCGGACAATCAGGCCAGGGGGCTGGGCCCGAGGACATCGCAGGGCGCGAGCGGGGCGGAGGGGAGGCCGGGGCCGCTCCCCGGGGTCGGTCGGCAGGCCGTCCGGACGTCAGGGCGCAGCCTCAACCGGCCTTCCGCGGCCGAGCCGAAGCCGCTTTTTCACCGCGCCCTCCCAGGCGTCTTCGCCAGCCCACGGACCCTGCTCAGTCCCGTGCCGCGGCCGGCGCCTCGCCACGTGCCTCCACCCGCTCCGGCTGGGGCGCGGGGCGGCGGCGCCGGCGCAGCAGCAGACGTCTCGCCGGGCATTCCACCGCCTCGTAGAGGACCCAGGACAGTCCGAGCGACACGGAGAACGCGACCGAGGTGACGGCCAGTCCGGCGAGCAGCCCGAAGTGCGGCTTCGTACCGAGCAACTGGGTGCCGGCGCGCAGCACCAGCAGATGGATCATGTAGAAGGCGAAGGACAGTTCACCGAGCCGCACCAGCCGCCGGCGCCGCCACAGCGAGGGCAGCCCCTGGACATCCGCGACCGCCGCGGCCGGGATGAGCAGCGTGAACCCGACGATGGTGCACACGGTGGCGGAGTAGCCGGGCGTGACCTGCGGGACGAGGAAGTAGCCGATGATCGCGAGGGCGAGTGACGCCTCGAGGCCGGGCCCGCGCCACCGGCCGAGCAGCACCAGCCGCGCGGTCACCGCGCCGAGGACGAACTCCGGCAGCCGGGCCGCGGGGAACGAGTACAGCGCGTACGTCCACCAGTGGTGGGCGTCCGCCCAGGCCAGCACGATGACGGCCACCACCGACAGTGCCCCCAGCGCGGCCGAACCGCGCGCACCGAGCCGGCGCAGCAGCAGGAACAGCAGCGGGAAGGAGGCGTAGAAGAACGCCTCGCAGGCAAGGGACCAGCTGACCGGGTTCAGAGTCTGCCACCAGGGGTGCCACCAGGAGTGGAGCAGCAACAGGTTGGACAGGGCCTGCTTCGGCGTCGGCCTCGGCTGGTGCGCCAGCGAGTACGCCATGACGAAGGCGACGGCCAGGGTGACCAGATGCACCGGGTAGATGCGCGCGATGCGCCGCCGCCAGAAGGCGAGCGTGCGGTCGCGGGGCCGCGCCGACCAGGTCAGTACGAAGCCGGACAGTACGAAGAAGAAGGACACCCCGGTGGCACCGGCGCCGAATGCCCAGGTCACGAGGCGGCCACCGGTGCCTCCGAAGTAGCCGAAGTTGTTCACGTGCAGTCCGAACACCAGGAGCGCCGCCATCCACCGAAGTCCCGTCAGGGACGGCAGTGAGGGCATGGCGGTGGCCGGGGAGTCCCTGGCGGTCGTCTCGCCGGTACGGGCGGGCGGCGTCGTCCGGAACGCCCGGGTCGTCGCCGTGGTCATCGAATCACCTGCCGCAGAGGATTGGCGTGGGGCATGAAGGGGTATCTTGCCCGTTCACCCCTGGTCCATCACGTCACATGGCAAACATCACACTCGCTGCCGAACGACGGACCCCTCCCCGATGCCACGGACGTCCGGACCGGGTGCACCCGTACGAGTGAGCCCCGCACAGCGCCTTGATCGGCCCCTCGGCCCACCGGGCGAACCAGGACCGCATCCCTCAAGGCCACCGGGTGGGCACACAACGGCGGTGACCTCCGTTCACCAACTCCGCGCACCCTACGGCAACTTGCGGCAGACAGCGCAGGTGGACGGTTGCCACCGCACAGGCGGTCGGCCAGCCGGGGCCGCCCCGGCCGGCACCCGCCGGACCGGCCCCGCCACCTCCGCGCCGGACAGGCCCCCGCCCGACACCCTCGTCGTAACCGACGACGGAGAGAATGGTGCCGGCCTGACGGCCGTACGCCAGGACGCCCGGAACTGGAGCGCGGAGAGGCGGAGTTGGACTCGTCGTGTGGGGACGAGCGGGCCGCCGCCGGCGTGAGCCCGGTGACGATCGGTCAAGCCGTCTTGAGGTCAGCGGCCTTCACGAGCCGTCCCCTCGTCTTGGCAACGCGCCGGCCAAGTCCGGCAAGGCCGGGAACCTGTTCCGGTTGCCATTGGAGTCACTGAGGAAGCCCGGTGAGGTTGCGGGAACCGTCTGTGGGATGTCAGCGTGATCCGTCACGCCGCATTCTTCGGCATGGACGGGTCACGGGGGGTGGCGGGTGGAGCGGGGTGCCCTGATCGCGGGCCGGTACGAACTGACCGAACTGCTCGGCCGCGGAGGCATGGGCGAGGTCTGGGCCGGGCGTGATCGCGAGCTTCATCGCAACGTCGCCGTCAAGCTCCTGCACAGCGACGACCACGGCCAGCCTGAACTGGTCCGGCGCTTCGAGCGCGAGGCGGTGGCCGCGGCCCAGATCAACCACCCCCACATCGTCGCCCTCTACGACCGCGGCACCCACGGTCACCTGCGCTACCTCGTCATGGAGCACGTGGCGGGCGCCTCTCTGGCTGACTACCTTCACCGGCACGGCCCCCTGGACCTGGACCGGGCCCTGGAGATCACCCAGGAGATCTGCGCCGCCCTCGTCGCCGCGCACCAGGCGAACGTCGTCCACTACGACATCAAGCCGTCCAACGTCATGCTCACCGCCGGCGGCTCCGTCAAGGTCGTGGACTTCGGTATCGCGGGCTTCACTCACACCCACACCTTCACCGTCGCACCGACGGCCGCGCTGTCCCCGGTGGGGACCGCCCAGTACGGAGCGCCGGAGCAGTTCCTGGACCAGCGCGGCGACGAGCGTTCCGACCTCTACGCCCTGGGCAGCGTCCTGTTCGCCCTGCTGACCGGGCAGCCCCCGTTCGGCAACGGCACCGCGTTGTCGGTGATCCGCCGCAAGCTCGACGAACAGGCCCCGCGGGTGACCACGCTGCGTCCCGGCGTCCCCGCACCGGTTGCCCGGCTGCTGAGCGACCTCCTCCAGCGCGACCCCGACGATCGTCCCGCCACAGCGACGGCGGTACAGCAACGCCTGGCCGGCCTCCGTACGGAAGCGACCGCCGACGAGGCCGAGACCGAGCCCGTTCCGCCGCCTGCGTCGACCCGCAAGCTCGGCCCTCCGGGTCCGCCGTCTCCCGACACGGCCGGCAACGCGAACGCCGGGCCGCTGAAACCCCAGGTGCCTGCACGCCGATGGGCCGCGCACAGAGGAGTGCAGTTCTGCGCGGGCGTATTGGTGGCACTCGCGCTGACGACAGTGGCCGCCCTCGCCTACTTCTCCGGCGACCACGACCGGAGCGCGGCCGGCCCGCGGCCGAGCGTCAGCGCCACCCGGGCCGCCCAGTACCTGCGGATGCCGGACTTCTGTGGGTACGTGCAGCGCAACGAGATGCGGGGCCGCGACGAACTGCGGCCCGGGCGCGATGAACCGGGGCTGGACGGCACCAACAACAGCAAGCACGCGAACTGCGGGTGGGGCAGCGCCGACAGCGTGAAGTGGAACAGGTTCTCGGTGATCATCACCGCACAGCTGTACGGGAACGCGGCAGGCGCGAAGGACGCCATGGCCGCCATCAAACCCGGCCGCACCACCATCGACGTCGCCCTCACGACCAGCAAGGTGGACGACATCGCGGAAGAAGCGAAGAAGACGGTCGAGGACGAGGACCTCACGAACGGAGACCGGTACAACAGCACCTCCGTCTACTTCCGACGCCACAACGTGGTCGTCGAGGTGTGGTACACGGAGTCCAAGGTCCAGATGAACGACACGCACAACAAGGACATGGTCACCGAGCGCACACTCAGCTGGGCAAGGTCCCTGGACGCGTTCCTCACGGACGAACCGGAGAACCACGAGAAGCCCGTCTGGGGCTGAACCGCCTCCCCCGGGAGTGGTGGTAGCCGTACCGGGCACGCATGCCGCCCTGACCGCCCGGCGATTCGCCGTATCAGTCAATACGCCGTATCGCCCAGGCGATGTATTGTCGGCGGCATGTTGGTGTGGGAGCGGCCGGAGCCGCCGGATCGACCGGTGTCGGCCCCGCTGAGCCGGGAGCGGATCGTACGGGCGGCGATCCGGCTGGCCGACGCGGACGGCCTGGAGGCGGTGTCGCTGCGCAAGGTCGCCGCCGCGCTGGGCGCGGGGCCGATGCGGCTGTACGGCTACATCGCCACCAAGGAGGAGTTGCTCGACCTGATGGTCGATGCGGTCCACGCCGAGATCCGGCCGGCCGGAGACGGTTGGCGAGAGGTGCTGCGCTCCCTTGCCGAGACCACCCGGCAGGCCGTTCACCGGCACGAATGGTTCGCCGACCTGATCGGTGGGCGACCCCGGCTCGGGCCGCACGCGCTGGCCAGGGGTGAGGCTGTGCTGGCAGCGATGGACGGCGTCGACCTGGACACCGTCGTGCCGGTGGTTGCCGCGGTCGATGCGTACGTGATCGGCGCGGTGCGCCGGGAGATCACGGAGCGGCGCGCCGAGCGTGCCACCGGGATGGACAAGAAGCAGTGGCAGGCCGCCTTCGGGCCTTATCTGGAGCGGACCTTCGCGACGGGTCGATTCCCCGCACTGGCGTCGGTCGTACGCGATGGCCCCCACCTGGACGCCGACCAAACCTTCCGTACCGGCCTCGACTTCCTCCTGGACGGCATCGAAGGCCGCATCTCAGGCTGACGCGCGGCCGAGGGGCCGGAGAGATCCAAGCCGCATGTGCCACGCGATGTGAGACCCTGCACGTCCGTCCCGGGCTACCTGGTGACCAGCCGGTTCCCGCGACCCGGGGACGCGCGGTCCTCCCGGGCGCCGGCCAGTCGTTCCGCCTGGGCCGCGGTCGTCTCGGCGTGCCGCCGGGCCTGCCGTAGGGTGCGGTCGGCCTGCCGAGCCCGGTCGCGTGCCGCCTGCTCGTCCGTACGCGCCTGCCGCTGCTCCTCCTCCGCGTCGCGCAGCGCCGCGCGCAGCTCGCGTACGCGCTGCTCCGCCTCGGCCACCCGGTCGCCGGCCTCGTCCGCCTCCCGTTCGGCGGTCCGGGCCTCCGCCTCGCGGGCCCGCAGGTCCCCCTCGGCGTCGCGGGCGGCCCTGCGGGCCTCGTCGAGACGGCGCCGGCGTGCCAGCTCGTCCTCGCGCTCCTCCGCCCTGCCGCGCTTCCTGCCCACCGCCCCGCGTCCGCCGGCCCCTTCGCCCTCGGCGTGCTGCCTTCCCGCCCCGCGTCCGCCGGCTCCCTCCTCCTCGGCGCGCTGCTTCGCTCTGGTCGCCGGTGGGGCGGCGGGACGGCGTTCGAGGACCCCCTCGTCGGTCTCCGGAAAACCGAACGTGGAGCTGAGGGGCTTCACGAGCCGCCCCGCCGCCCACTCCCGGGCGGCCTCCTGATCGGCGAGCACGGCGTGCAGGGTCTCCTCGACCTCCCGCTGGACGCCCTCGCCCACCGGACGCCCGGCCTGCGCCGCCAGCCGGCGGGCCTGCCGCCCGAGCGCGCCGATCACCTCGCTCTGCCGGCGGGCGAGCTTGCGCAGCTGCGGACCGTCCAGTTCACGATGGGCCCGGCGCAGTTCCTCGCCGAGGGCCAGCAGGGGTTCGACCTCCTCCCGCTGCCGGCGTACGAGCAGATTGCTGACCCAGGCTCCCAGGCTCGGCCGCCGCAACGCGCCGATCTCCTTGGCGAGGGCCTGGTCACCGGCCTTGCGGGCGTCCAGGGCGCGACGATCGCGGGCGGCGACGAAGTCCTCCGGCCGCAGCCCGTACAACTCGTCGGCGACGGCGTCCAGGTCCACCAGCGTCCCTCTCGACGATCCCTCCAGGTGGAAGCCCGAGTTCCGCACTCTGGGGGCTTTATGTGGCATATGGGGGGGACTATCCGTGTGGGGCGGGGTGGAGGAATGGCTACCGGTACGACTTCTGACGCCGGCCCCCACCCTTCGGCGCCCATTGGTCACCCTTCGGTCCCTCGCCGTAGACCGTCGGCGGACGGTGCCGGTGCGGCCGGGCCCGGCAGGGTGACCGTATGCAGAGGAGCAAGGGAATCAAGCGCGCACGGTTCCTGGCCGGCATGGCGTCCGCGGGCCTGGCCGCGGCCGTGCTGCCGTCGGCACAGGCCGGCGCCGCGCAGGGCGGACCGCGTCAGGCGCCGCACCGCGGACTGCGCCACCACGGGGTGGTGTACACGGTGGGTGCGGGGGAGACGCCGGGTACGGCCTTCAACGCGGCGCGGATGCGGGAGGACATCCGGGTCATCCGCGACGAGTTGCACGCCGACACCGTCGACGTGACGGGTGACGGGGTGGAACGGCTTACGGCCACCGCCGCCGAGGCGGCCGAACGGGGACTGCGTGTCTGGCTCCAGCCGACCCTCGGTGACGTCCCGGAACGGGACATCCTGGAACACCTCGCCGAGGCCGCCCGGTTCGCGGAGCGGCTGCGGCGGCACGGCGCGGCCGTGGATCTCAGTGTGGCCTGCGAGTTCTGGCTGTTCGTGCCCGGGATCGTCCCCGGGGACACCGTCTTCGAACGCATCCGGAACCTGCTCGACGGCACGGTGGACCCCGTCGCGATGCAGCGCCGTCTGGACCGGTTCACGGCGAAGGCGGCCGCGGTCGGACGGTCCGTCTTCCACGGCCGGCTGAGTTACGCCGCCGCGCAGGACGACAAGGTCGACTGGCGCCTCTTCGACATCGTGGGCATCGACTACTACGCGTACTTTCCTCACCAGGCCGACCACATAAGGGAGTTGAGCCGCTATCTGCGCTGGGGCAAACCGCTGGCCATCACCGAGTTCGGCACCTGCGCCTACGTCGGGGCGCCCCAGACCGAAGGCATGGGCCGGGACGTCGTCGACCACGACAAGAAGCCCCCGGAGATCAAGGGCGACCTGGTCCGCAGCGAGCGGACCCAGGCGGCCTACCTGATGCAGCTGCTCGACGCCTTCTCCTCGATGGACCTGTACGCGGCCATGGCCTTCGAGTTCGTGACCCCTGACGCCCCGCACCGCCCGGGCGACCCGCGCCACGACCTCGACCTGGCGAGCTACGCCCTCACCAAGACCCTCAAGGACCACCCGGACGACCCCGCCTCGGGCTGGCACTGGGAACCGAAGGAGGCCTTCCACGCCCTGGCCCGCCGATACCGGTACGCCCGTACCGCCGGGCGGCACACCGGCTGACCCCGCGTCCGTCTGAACGCCGTCGGGTCGACCGGCCACGTCCTGATACCGGGGTCGCGTCCAGGGGGTCGTACAGGGCGCCGGCGTGGGAGTACCTCGCGTATCTTCCCGGCCCCCGTGCGCGCCCTCGCTCACCCGTTGGGAGGATCGTCCGGCTTGCCGCGCCACCGGCGTCTGTCCGGGGCCACATGATGCGGGCATGCCCCCGACCCATGCCCCGACACGTCCTCCGACGCATCCCTCGGCCCGTCCCCCAGCCCGTCCCCTGGCCCGGCCCCGCACCCATTCCCCGGCCCGCACCCATTCCCCGGCCCGCCCCCTGACCCGCCCCGCGACCGTGCACCGGATCGCTCGCGCCGGCCACGCCGGGCACAGCCACCCGACGGCGGACGCCTGCTGCTGGCGGAGTCATGCGCAGGCAAACGGGGACGCAAACGCTCGGGCGGGCGCGGGAGCGGGAGCCGGGGTGGACGCGGAGACGGCCGGCAGGCGACGGGACGCGACCAAAATTGCATCATTCGTTTTCTTGAACCCTTCGTGTTTATGAGGGTAGGTTCGCCCTCATGACCGCCTCCCCGCCCCCGACCACCGCCGAGGAGCTCCGCGGTGCCGGCCTGCGCGTGACGGCAGCCCGCGTCGCGCTGCTGGAGACCGTCCGGGCGGGCGACCACCTCGGCGTCGAGGCGATCGCCTCCGGGGTGCGCGACCGCGTGGGCCACATCTCCCTGCAAGCCGTCTACGAGGCCCTGCACGCCCTCACCGCGGCGGGTCTGGTCCGCCGTATCGAGCCGGCCGGTCACCCGGCCCGGTACGAGGGACGCGTGGGCGACAACCACCACCACATCGTGTGCCGGTCCTGCGGTGCCGTCGCCGACGTCGACTGCGCGGTCGGCGACGCGCCCTGTCTGACCGCCTCCGACCACCGCGGCTTCGCCATCGACGAGGCCGAGGTCGTCTACTGGGGCACCTGCCCCGACTGTTCCACCGGCCGCAGTTCCTGAGCACCGAGTTCCGCACAGTTCGGAAGGATTGCCATGACTGAGAACCACGACGCGATCGTCACAGACGCGAAGGCGGAGGGGGCGAGCGGCGGCTGCCCCGTCGCCCATGACCGGGCCCTGCACCCGACCCAGGGCGGTGGCAACCGCCAGTGGTGGCCGGAGCGGCTCAACCTGAAGATCCTGGCCAAGAACCCGCCGGTGACGAACCCGCTCGGTGAGGAGTTCGACTACGCCGAGGCGTTCCAGAGCGTGGACCTTCCGGCCCTGAAGCGGGACATCGCCGAGGTGCTCACCACCTCGCAGGACTGGTGGCCGGCCGACTTCGGCCACTACGGCCCGCTGATCATCCGCATGGCCTGGCACAGCGCGGGCACGTACCGCATCAGCGACGGCCGGGGCGGCGCCGGCGCCGGCCAGCAGCGCTTCGCGCCGCTGAACAGCTGGCCGGACAACGCCAACCTGGACAAGGCCCGCCGTCTGCTGTGGCCGGTGAAGAAGAAGTACGGCCAGAAGATCTCCTGGGCCGACCTGATGGTCCTCGCCGGCAACGTGGCCCTGGAGTCCATGGGCTTCACGACCTTCGGCTTCGGCGGCGGCCGCGCGGACGTCTGGGAGGCGGAGGAGGACGTCTACTGGGGTCCGGAGACGACCTGGCTGGACGACAAGCGCTACACCGGCGACCGCGAGCTGGAGAACCCGCTCGGCGCCGTCCAGATGGGCCTGATCTACGTCAACCCCGAGGGCCCCAACGGCAACCCGGACCCGCTGGCCGCGGCCCGCGACATCCGTGAGACCTTCCGCCGCATGGCGATGAACGACGAGGAGACCGTCGCGCTGATCGCGGGCGGCCACACCTTCGGCAAGACCCACGGCGCCGGCCCCGCCGACGCGGTCGGCGCCGACCCCGAGGCCGCCGGCTTCGAGGAGCAGGGGCTCGGCTGGAAGAGCACCCACGGCACCGGCAAGGGCGCGGACGCCATCACCTCCGGCCTGGAGGTCACCTGGACCGCCACGCCGACCCAGTGGGACAACGGCTTCTTCGACATCCTCTTCGGCTACGAGTGGGAGCTGACCGAGTCCCCGGCCGGCGCCAAGCAGTGGGTGGCCAAGGACGCCGAGGCGATCGTCCCGGACCCGCAGGACCCGTCGAAGAAGCGCCTCCCCACGATGCTCACCACCGACCTCTCGCTGCGCTTCGACCCGATCTACGAGCCGATCTCCCGCCGGTTCCACGAGAACCCGCAGGAGTTCGCGGACGCCTTCGCCCGTGCCTGGTACAAGCTCACGCACCGTGACATGGGTCCGAAGTCGCTGTACCTCGGCCCCGAGGTCCCGGCGGAGACGCTGATCTGGCAGGACCCGCTGCCGGCGCGCGAGGGCGAGCTGATCGACGACGCCGACGTCGCGGCCCTGAAGACCAAGCTGCTCGACTCGGGCCTGTCCGTGGCCCAGCTGGTCACCACGGCCTGGGCGTCCGCCTCCACCTTCCGGGGCAGCGACAAGCGCGGCGGCGCCAACGGCGCCCGTATCCGCCTGGCCCCGCAGCGCGGCTGGGAGGTCAACGAGCCCGACGAGCTGGCCCAGGTGCTGCGCACCCTGGAGGGCATCCAGCAGGACTTCAACGCCTCCTCCGGCGCCAAGAAGGTCTCTCTGGCCGACCTGATCGTCCTCGGCGGTGTCGCCGCGGTCGAGAAGGCCGCCAAGGAGGGCGGGTTCGAGGTCCGCGTGCCCTTCACGGCGGGCCGGGTGGACGCGACCGAGGAGCACACCGACGCCGAGTCCTTCGAGGCACTGGAGCCGACCGCGGACGGCTTCCGCAACTACCTCGGCAAGGGCAACCGCCTGCCGGCCGAGTACCTGCTGGTCGACAAGGCGAACCTGCTGACCCTGAGCGCGCCCGAGCTGACGGTGCTCGTCGGTGGTCTGCGCGTCCTGGGCGCCAACCACCAGCAGTCCCAGCTCGGTGTCCTCACGAAGACGCCCGGTGTCCTCACCAACGACTTCTTCGTCAACCTGCTCGACATGGGCACGGTCTGGAAGTCGACCTCCGAGGACCAGACCACGTTCGAGGGCCGCGACGCCGTCACCGGCGAGCTGAGGTGGGCCGGCAGCCGCGCCGACCTGGTCTTCGGCTCCAACTCCGAGCTGCGCGCGCTCGCCGAGGTCTACGCGAGCGACGACGCGAAGGAGAAGTTCGTCAAGGACTTCGTCGCCGCGTGGGACAAGGTCATGAACCTGGACCGGTTCGACCTGGTCTGAGCATCGCTTCGAGGGCGTCCGGCCCGGCCTGTACAGGTCGGGCCGGACGCCCTTGTCGTTCGCCGGGGGCTTCCGCAGAGGGGGGTCTTTCCCCTTCGCCCCTCACGGAACTGTCACAGATGATCCACAACGGTCACAGCCGATCCACAGCGGAAACCCGGGGCCTCACGGCTCTGTCTCCCCCGGTGCGTACCGGCAGAGAGCCGGTCGGACACGTACACCGGAATCGGGGGACCTCATGGACCACCGCAACACCATCCGCCTTGCCGCATCGGCGACGGCCGCGATCGCTGCCGCGCTGTCGCTCACGGCGTGCGGGCCGGGAGGCGGCGACGGAACGGCCAGGACGTCCTCCCCGACCCCGGCCTCCGTAGCCCCCTCCGCTTCCTCCCCCTCCGCCCCCACCACCGCGAGCCACAGCCCCGCGGCCACCTCGGCCCCGGGAACCTCCGGCGGCGGCGCGTCGGCCGCTTCGGCTGCCCCGGTCTCTCCCGCGGCCCACACCACGGCCGCCACGGCGCCGTCGTGCACGGTGTCGGCCGTGAAGGCGACCGCCTACCAGGCGGCCGACCGTCCGGACGGTACCGGTACGGGCGCGGCGATAGTCGAGTTCACCAACGTCTCCGCACATGCGTGCGTCCTGCAGGGCCACCCGACGGTGGCCGGCGCGGGCAACGGTTCCCCCGGGCACAACAGCCCGCTGAAGGTGACCCCCACGGGCACCGCGTCGGCCGTGCGCGTCGCGCCGGGCGGCAAGGCATGGGTGAAGCTGACCTTCCACCAGGTCCAGGGCGAGGCCGACGGCTACTGCAAGTCCGGCGCGAAGCCCGCCGTCTACCCGACGCTCGTGGTCGGCCTGCCCGGCGCCGGCGCGCACCAGGTCGCGCTGAACGACGGAGAGTTCGCCGAGTGCGACAACACCGTCACCGCGACCGCGGTCACGGCGGCGAAGCCTGTCTGACCGGCACTTTCAGCGGGTGGCCCCGCCGCAGACCGCGGCCGGGCCGCCCGCCCCGTCGCCGCGCAGGGTGATCGGGATGGCGCCGTGAGCCAAGCCGTCGACCGCACCTTCGGACGGTCTTCACACGTCGCGGTGGTGGACGAGGACCAGCGTCAGGCACACCGCGACGAGCGGCCAGACGGCGTAGGTGATCCATGAACCGGCGATCGTCTGGGGGTAGGGCCCCTGGCCGAAGGGATGGCTTACGGTGACGAGGTTCTCCCAGGCGTTGCGGGGCAGCGCGTGGGAGATGTCGGCGCCGACGCGCCGGCTGTCGTTGAAGACGTCGGGCAGCAGGAGCAGGACCCCGGCGGTGGTGACCAGCGTGGTCGCGCCGTGCCGGATCACCGCGCCGAAACCCATGCCATGAGCGCGGACACCGGCGCGAGCAGGGCGGAGGCGGTGACGGCCCGCAGCACCCCCGGGTAGCCGATCGACAGGCCGATGTGCCGGCCGGACAGGATGCCCTGGCTGACGGCGAACGAGGTCGTCGAGACAACTCGGCGCCCGTGACCGCGTACAGCTGGTGATCACCGCCTACGAGACGGGCCTGGTAGCACCCGCCCGATGAGCCGCCCACGCGTGCAGCCGCCGGCCGGGTCCGCGAAGCCGGGCGAGGCGGCACTCCACGACGCCGACCGGGAACAGCGCCCTGAAAGGGGCGCGGGGAACCGCGCGCGCCACCACGTCGCACCCGCCGCCTGACCACGCACACCTGCACGGCGCCGACGCGAACGCCCCTTCACCGACGCAACACCTCGAACGCCTCCCGCCCCGCACTCCCGATCGCAAGGTCGCCATCCGCCGCAAGTCCGGCGCAGCGCCCCACGTGGGTCAGCGCAGCCACGGCCACCCGGTCCCCCGACTCGGACTCGACCACACCGATCTCGTGCCGCAGATGCAGAAACGTCCCCGTCTTCCCGCTCCACCGCAACGTGTCCGCCCGCAACTCGCTCGCCAGCCGGTGCGTGAAGACCTGCAGACCCATCAGTCGCCGCAACTCCGCGGTCGCCGCGGGCACGGAGATCTCGTCGCACCACACCCGCCGCAACAGCCCCACCAACGCCGCGGCCGACCCCACGTTCGCGTACGCCGGATCCAGGGTCTCGATGGTGTGCCGGCCCGCCCGCTCGTCCCGCACGGCCAACTCCAGTGCGAGGGAGAAATCGTTCCCCGCCGCACCGGCGGCGCACTCGTACATGTGGTTCATCCGGTGCCGCATCCGGAGGTCCCCGCACCCCCAGTCACGCAGCCGGGCGTCCACGTCCGCCACCGGCACCAGATCGAGCAGGGCGTCCGCCGCCGCGTTGTCGCTCACCGACAGCATCTGCAGGACGAGGTCGCCGACGGCCACGCTCGCCGGGTACCGGAACGCGGCGAGCCCGGTGGGACCCACGCTGCTGCGTGCCGGGTCGACCGTCACCGGGTGCGCCGGATCGAGGTCCCCGGCCGCGATCCGGTCCAGCACGACGAGGGCGAGCGGGACCTTCGCCACCGACGCGAGCGGCATCATCTCCTCGACGTCGAAGCCGAGTTGTTCGCCCGTGTCGAGGTTCCGGGCGAGGAACGAGCCGCGCACGCCGAGGGCCGACCAGTCCGCGGCGATCGCCTCGGCGACGTCCAGGAGGGCGCCGTAGTCGCCGACGTACACCGGGTGGTGCACCGCCGCCGCGCTCATCCGCGTGCCGCCAGCCGAGCGGGGGCGTTCTCGGCGCCGGGGCCCGGCGTGCCGGGACCGGGGGCGACGGCTCCCACGGCCGACGCCAGCAGGGGCACCAGCCAGTCCGGTGCTTGCGCCGCGCCGGCCCGGTCCGGGGCGGCGCCCACGTCGTACCCCCGGTGCAGCGACCCGTCGCCCAGCGGCGCCCACCGGGCCCCGTGCTGCCGGGCGAACGGTTCGGCGCACAGCAGCAGCGCCCGACCGGCCAGGGTCTCGGCGAGTGCGGTGGCCGCGGACCCGGCCGGCCGGAACCGGCCCGGGGGCAGCCCGGCCCGGGCCACGGCACGCTCCAGACGGTCCTCGCAAGCGGGCAGGTGATCCTCCGGCAGGGTCAACACCGGCAGGGGCGCGGGGAATCCGGCGGTACGGCGGCGGGGCCGCAGGTCGTCCAGGTGGACCGCGCGCAGCGAGCGGTCGTACGCCGGGAGCCGCTCGCCGTCCGCTGCCTCGGGCGCCGACGCAAGGCCCAGCGGCACCCGGAACGCGCCCCGCTCCGGAGGAACTCGCACCAGCGCGTAGCCGAGCGAGCCGTCGGCGAGCCCGGAAACCCTTTCCCCTGGCGGCAGTTCACGCATGCCGAGGGTGATTCCGCGCTCGGCGCCGGCGCGGATCGCGCGTGCCAGCGCCGCCGGGGCACAGTTCGCGGGCACCCCGACGGCTCGCATCCGCGTCCGCTCTGCCGCACCGGCGACCTGCCGCAGCCGCTGGGCCCGGTCCAGCACGTCGCGCGCGTACGGCAGCAGCAGCACCCCCAGCTCCGTGGTCGTGATCTGCCGCCGCGCACGGTCGAACAACAGGCCGCCGAAGTGTTCCTCCAGCGTCTTGATACGGCGGCTGAGCAGCGGCTGGGCGATACCGAGCCGGTCGGCCGCCCGGGAGAAGCTCGCTTCGTCGGCCGTCGCGACGTACGCCTCGAGGTGCGCCAGGAGATCCATGCTGCACTCATACCAATAAGACATGGAGGGTTCAAAGTTCCCTCTTGGACATGAGGCGAGTCCGAATGTTTCGCTGGCCCCGTCGAAGATCCACGACTCCCGTCACGGACGACCAGGAGGACTGTGCCCATGACCAGCTCCCACCGCCCCGGCCCCCAGGGCCCCGGCCCCCACCCCATGGCCCGCCGCGGTCTGTTCAGGGCGGGCGTCGCGCTCGCCGCCTCTGCCGCCGCGGCCGGCGCGGTCTCCGCACCCGCCGCCTCGGCGGCCGCCGACCGTGAACAACGCGGTGCGGAAGCCGAGTTGACTGAGCTGGAGCAGCGGCACGGCGCCCGGCTCGGTGTGTACGCCCGCAATCTCCGCACCGGCCGGACCGTGGCGCACCGGGCGGGGGAGCGGTTCGCGATGTGTTCGACGTTCAAGGCGTTCGCCGCGGCGGCGGTGCTGCGCGACCACGGCGGGTGCGCGCCGCTGGACAAGGTGATCCACTATCCGCCGCACGACATCCTGCCCAACTCGCCGCGCACCCAGGAGCACGTGGACACCGGCATGACGGTGGCGGACCTGTGCGCGGCGGCGATCCAGTACAGCGACAACGCGGCCGGCAACCTGCTGCTGCGCGAGATCGGCGGACCCGCCGGACTCACCCGCTTCTTCCGCTCGCTCGACGACCGGGTGAGCCGGCTCGACCGGTGGGAGACGGACCTGGGCAGTGCGATCCCCGGGGACTTGCGCGACACCACCACCCCGCAGGCCCTCGGCCGCAGCTTCGAGCGGCTCACCCTGGGCCGGGCACTCGCCCGCGCCGACCGGGAACGGCTCGTCGGCTGGCTGAAGGGCAACACCACCAGCGCCGCGCGGTTCCGCGCCGGACTGCCGCGCGACTGGGTCCTGGCGGACAAGACCGGCACGGGCGACCACGGGAGCGCCAACGACATCGGCGTGGCCTGGACGACCCGGAGGACACCGCTGCTGCTGACGGTGCTGTCGGCCAAGCCTGCCCAGGACGCACCGGCGGACGACGCGCTCGTCGCGGACGCGGCGCGGATCGTGGCCGGCGTCCTGGCGCCGGGCGAGTAGCCGGCCAAGCTCACTGAGGCTGTTTCAGGAGCTCATCAGGCCGGTTCTGGACCGGCACCAACGGCTCCCGGTGCTCCGCGGGTCAGGCCGGCCAGCCGCCGTAGGGGACGGTGATCAGCTCCATCGCGTGGCCCGCCGGATCCATGAAGTACACGCCGCGACCGCCGTCGTTGTGGTTGATCGTGCCGGGCTGCCGCCGGTGCGGATCGGCGTAGTGCTCGATGCCGCGCTCGGCGATGCGCGCGTACGCCGCGTCGAACTCCTCCTCGGAGACCAGGAACGCGTAGTGCTGTGACGTGATCCGGTCCGCCGGAATGGTGGCGAAGTCCAGGGTGACTCCGTTGCTCAGGGCCACCGCGACGAACGGGCCCCATTCCCCGGTGATCTCAAGACCGAGCAGCTCGGCGAAGAACTCGGCGGACTCCCGGTTGTCCCGGGCATGGACGATGGTGTGGTTCAACTCGACCGACAAGGAATGCCTCCAGGGCATGTCCTGGCACCTCCATGCCTCACCCGGCTGGTGACCGGCACGCGATGCCGCCGTCGATCGTAACCACGCGTGCGGCGACGCGTCGATGCCGTTTCCGGTGGCTCAGGCGAGCATGTCTGCCGCGGCCACGGGACGTGCCTCCAGGTCGGTGCCACCGCCCAGGCACCAGGCCCGGTCCCCGGCCACCGCATGGCAGCTCGGCGAAGCCGTCGGGGGACACCGGCGAGACGGCGTCGGCCTGGCCGCACAGCGTGTTCGTCGCGGCCGGCCGGTCCCGCGGCACGTCCCCGGCACGGCACAGAGGACACGATCTGACCTAAGTGCTCTCTAGGGTCGGACCATGGTCACTTCTTCGGAGAACCGCCAGTCCCTGCCGTCCGGCGAGCACGCCGAGCTGCTGCAAGCCCTGGCCGAACAGCGCGCGTTGCTGTTGATCACCGTGCGCGGCCTGACCGATGCCGAGGCCGCGCGCCGGACCACGGTGAGCGGCTGCTGGAGGAGTACGCGGCAGGGACCCGCGCGATCGAGGAGGCCGTCACGGCTCTGCCGGACCTGGGCCGGACCGTGCCGCTGCCCAGGACCCCCTGGTCCCCGCCCGAGACCGGGTACTGGTCCGCCCGGCGCATCCTGCTGCATCTGATCCGGGAGACGGCCCAGCACGCGGGCCACGCGGACATCGTCCGGGAGGCGCTGGACGGCGCGAACACCACCGCACAGCGGTGACCGACCGCACGGTTTCCCAGTACCGCAAGTAACATGATGACCTTGTCTCCGGGTGTACCAGTCAGTCAACTTTGGCGCCGTCCCAGGGCGGCGCCCTGCCGGAGATGTCCATGTCTACTGTCAACGACGCGCTGGAGAACGCGCGCCTCACCTACGAGCAGCACATGCGCACGTGCCGTCAGTGCCATGCCGACCGCGCGGCCTGCGCCGTGGCCAAGCACCTCCTGCGGATCTACAACCTCGCCCGCAGGGACCACATGCGCGCGGGAGGGCGGCACACGGCGGCGGACTGACGGCAGCGGGGCGCGGCGGATCGGCGCCAGCGGGCCGCGGCCGGCCGACCGGGCTTTTCGGCCCGTGTGATCCGGGAACCCGGTCGCGGTCCTGTCCGCCCGAGACGCAGGAGGCCACCGTGACGGACCAGCGCGGTGACCGGCCGAACCCGGTCACCCAGCACGCCCGCCCAGACTTCCCCTCCCAGCACCAGCCGCATCCGGGCTGGACCGGCCCGATGGACCCGCCGCCCGACCACGGCGAGGAGTCCTACCGTGGCGCGGGCCGGCTGGACGGCCGTAAGACCGTGATCACGGGCGGGGACTCCGGCATCGGCCGGGCGGTGGCCCTCGCCTTCGCCCGTGAGGGCGCCGACGTGCTGTTCACCCACCTCGCCGAGGAGGAGGACGAGGCCCGCGAGACGTCCCGGCTGGTGGAGGAGGCCGGGCGCAAGGCGGTCGCCGTCTCCTGCGACATCCGCGAGGAGGCCGACTGCCGGGCGCTGATCGAGCGGGCGGTCGACGAGTTCGGGCGCATCGACGTGCTGGTGAACAACGCCGCCTACCAGATGTCCCAGCCGGACGGGATCGAGGCGATCAGCAGCGAGCAGTTCGACCGGGTCATGCGGACGAACCTGTACGGCATGTTCTGGCTCACCAAGTTCGCCCTGCCGCACATCCCGGCCGGCGGCTGCGTCATCAACTCGACGTCCGTCCAGGCGTACCGGCCCAGCCCGCACCTGCTGGACTACGCGATGACCAAGGGCGCGATCGTCACCTTCACGCAGGGCCTCGCGCAGATGGTCGCCGAGCGCGGCATCCGGGTCAACGCGGTCGCACCGGGGCCGGTGTGGACGCCCCTGATCCCGTCGACCATGCCGGACACGGCGGAGTTCGGCAAACAGGCCCCGCTCGGCCGCCCGGCCCAGCCCGCCGAACTGGCTCCGGCCTACGTCTACTTGGCCTCGCCCCAGGCGAGCTACATCACCGCCGAGATCCTCAACGCGACCGGCGGCACACCGCTGCCCTGAGGTCAGGCCTCGTCGTACAGCGCCGCCGCGTTGGGGCGGGGCGGCGGGGCGTGCCGCGCCGCGGGCCCCTTCGCGAAGGTCCGCAGAAGGTTCTCCGTGGTGCGGGTGGCGAAGGCGCGGGTACGGGCGTCCATGCCGTGGTCCCGCCCGAACATGCCCGTCCCGGCCACCAGGCCCTCCACCCAGCGCATGGTGCCGGTCGCGAACACGCCCGCGCCGCCGGCCGCCGTGTAGTACGCCGAGTCGCTGTGGCTGGGCCGGCCGCCGCAGACCAGCGGGGAGTGCGCGGTGATCTCCAGGGGCCCCGGGGTGGGGGCGCCGGGGGTGACGCGGTCGTACTCGACGCCGACGAGATGGGCGAAGGAGTCGCCGGAGCGTACGCCGGTGCCGTCGTACAGCCAGTGATCGGCGGCCTGGACGACATAGGGCGCGTCGACCGGATACCCCTCGTAGAGCACGCCGGTCAGCGAGGACTCCGGGTCCGCGGCGGGCGGGAGCCGGTAGTCGGTGGTCACCAGGGCCGGCTGCGAACCGTAGCAGGGGTCGGCCCGGTAGGCGCTCTTGTAGCAGACCACCGTACGGTCGTCCGCGGCTTCCCCGGCCTCCAGCCGGACGCGGCGGAAGCAGGTGTTCGCGCCGAGGAAGGCGAGGTTCGTCCCGGCGTCGCGGGCAGCGGCCACATGGGCCCGCTGCCGCGGCGTCCAGTACTCGTCGTGCCCCAGGAAGACCGCGGCGTGCGCGCCCCGCAGCACCCCGGGATCCCGGTGGACGTCGACGCCCGTGCTGTAGGCGAGCGGAATGCCCAGCCGCTCGGCCAGCACCACCAGCGCCCACTCGTACACCAGGAACTTCTCGGCACCCACGCCGTCGTAGGGCCGGTCGAAGCTCACCGCGAGGGAGCGGGTGGCGTACGCCCCGGAGGAGCCGGCGTAGAGGCTGCTGCCGCCCCAGCGGTTGTACGCCTGCCAGGTCGCCGGAGCGTGCACAAGGACCGTGCGGCCCGCGCCCTCGGCGGAGCGGACGATCAGCGGCACGTACCTCTGGTGGCCGGAGTCCGCCTCCAGCCGCAGCAGATAGGCGCCCTCCGGCCAGCCGGAGGTGTCCACGGGCAGCGTCCGCGGCCAGTCGGCGCGCACGGTACGGGTCGCGGGCAGCACACGCGGGGCCGGCCGGGCGCGGCCGGGTATGCGCTCCGACGCCCAGACCCGGCGGGCCCGCCGGCCGCCGTACCAGCCGACCCGGAACGCGGAGACGCGGAAGGACACTGCGGTCGTCGACACATGCAGAGCGAACGCCTCGCCCGGGGTCACGCTCACCCGGTCCGTGTAGCCGGCCACGGCGTCCGGTGGCCCGGCCGGCCCCAGACGCCAGTCGGCGGTGCCCGGCGCGTCACGCTCCGCCTCGGGTCGCAGCCGCCGCCCGCCCCGGCCGGCCGTGTCGTGCGGATGCGGCGGCGCGGCCGTGCACGCGGCGGCCGTGCCGAGGCCCAGACCGGCGCACAGGGTGAGAAAACGCCGGCGGCCGGGGTCGGCGGACGGTGTCGTTCCGTGTCCCGGAGCCACATGACCTCCCGGAGGCGTGTCCGCTCCAGCGTTCCGGTGTCTGCCCGCGCGCCGCAACCCCGCACCGGGGCTAGAGGCCGGCGGTGGTGGGGCTGCTCCCGGGCGGCGAGGACACCGGGGCCGCGGCCATCCGGGTGACGCTGTCAGATGCGGAAGCCGGTGTGCACGTGGCCGTGGTGGGTGGCGTCGCTGAAGAACCGACCGGCGGAGCCGCCCGCCGGCGGCACCGGCACTCCGAGGTCCCCGCCCACGCGCAGGCCGCGTGCGGCGAGCTGCTCCGCCACCCAGCCGGGGGCCGCGGCCCGCCAGGAGTCCTGCTCCCACGGACAGGGGGTACGACTGCGCCCCCGGAAATCGTCCGGGGGCGCAGTCATCCGTGGTGGTACGGGCTCAGGCGGTGCCGTGCTGCCTGCGGCGCAGGGTCAGGTACGTGCCGGTCGCACCCGCGGCCAGCAGGGCGCCCACACCGAGGCCGACCGGCAGGACCGGGAAGCCGGAGGCGTCGGTCGACGCGGCCGTGTTCTGCATCGCCGGACCCGGGGTGATGCTCGTGACCACCGGGGCGATGTGCCGGACCGGGCCGACGTGCCGCACCGAGCCGTCGGAGTTCAGCAGCACCTGCTTGTCGTTCGGGTGCCGGAAGTCGAACATGCCCGCCAGCGAGCCGGCCGTGGCGTCGAAGGAGTGGTCACCGATCCGGCCGGTGCTCCAGTTGTCCTCGATGAACCGGGTGATGGACGCCTGGTTGGTCAGGGTGTGGTCGACCTTGTTCACCTTGCTGTACGGCGAGATGACCAGCAGCGGCTGGCGGGTGCCGGGGCCGCAGCGGTCCGCGTAACCGCCGGCCGCCTTCGGGCCCTTCTGGCAGGCCGGGCTGTCGGTGGCCTTGCCGTTGGAGCCGGCCGAGGTGTCCGTCGAGCCGTTCCTGGGGGCGACGTAGGCGTGGTCGTACCAGCCGTCGGAGTCGTCGTAGGCGACCACGACCGCGGTGGACTTCCACTGCGGCGAGCTCTGGATCGCGTTGATCTGCTTGACCAGGAAGTGCTGTTCGTCGACCGGGTCGGAGTAGCCGGCGTGGCCGTCCTGGTACGCACCGGCCTTGACGAAGCTGACGGCCGGCAGCTTGCCCGCCTTCAGGGCGGCGGAGAAGTCGGTCAGGTCGTAGTTGTGGTTGGCCCGGCCGTTGTGGCCGATCTCCGAGACGCTCTTCGGCGCCAGGTGGTGCGGGTTCGCCGTCGACTTGTAGTAGGAGAACGGGTTGTGGTGCGGGCTGTAGTCGACCACGGCCGCGCCGCCCGTGTTGGTGTGCGTGGTGTCGCACTTGGCGTAGGAGCCGGACGTGCCGTTCCACGCGGCCGACGGGCGGAAGCCGCCCTGGAACCAGCCCCAGGTCACCTTCTGGGCGTTGAGCAGGTCACCGATGTTCCTGCCCTGCATCGCCGCCAGCGCGTCGCTGCTGGTGTGGCCCTTGCCGGAGCAGTCGTCCCAGGCCGGGTCGGGGTCGTTGATCATCGTGCCGACACCCTTGGCGTCGGGCGACTGGACCGCGTACGGGTCCGGCTTTGCCGTCTGCTTGCCGGTGGCCGGGTCGACGGAGACGACACCGTGCGTGTTGCCGGAGATCAGGTTCAGGGCGCCGGGCGTGGACGGGCCGTAGTTCGAGCTGTAGGCGCGGTCGCTCAGGGAGTAGTGCTGGGCGTAGTTCCACAGCGCGGTGACGGTGTTTCCGTCGTAGTAGTCCATCGCCAGGCCGGGCTCGCCGAACAGGCCGCCGCTGCACTTGTCGACCTCGGTGTTCTGCACGAACTGGTCGGCCCTGCCGCCGTTGTAGGCGTACTGCTCGGCGCCGTAGGAGTGGTTCTGGTCGCAGGTCATCGCCTGGGACGGGGACAGCCGCTTGGGCACGTACTGGTTCGGGTTGTGCTTCAGCAGCCCGGCGTGCGCGACGGTGTCGATGTTCTTCGGGGTGTTCTTCGCCGCGTGGAACTTCGTGCCGTCGGTGTTGGCGGCCTTCGGGTACGTGGCGAAGTAGTGGTCGAAGGAGATGTTCTCGTCGAAGAGCACGACGACGTGCTTGATCGGCGTCGCGGTCGAGGCCTGGTCTGCGGACACGGCCGCCCAGCCGGGCGCGTTGCTGCCGAGCGCGGTGAGCGCGGCGGCTCCCGCGAGCGCGCCGAGAGTGCGCAGCGCGGCTCGTCTTCCTCTGGTGGCCATGGTGGACTTCCCCTCCGGACTGAACGTTTGTGCGTGGTACGAGCACGGATGCTGCGCCCGTTGCGGGGCGCGTCGGCGGAGCCATGATGACCTGTGGGTGAACACCGAGTCAGGGATGTTGGGGTAAAACTTGACTGTGTGTTGACCCGGTCGGCGGCCGAGTTGTCCGGACAGGTTCAGCCCAACAGCGCACGCCCGTACCAGTCAGAGGCGTCCCGTACCCCGGGCAGCGCGAAGAAGTAGCCGCCGCCGAACGGGCTGATGTAGTCCGTCAGCGGCTCGCCCGCCAGCCGGTGCTGCACGGTTTCGAACTGCCGCTTCAGGTCCTGCTGGTAGCAGGAGAACAGCAGGCCCATGTCGAGGTTGCCGTTGGCGTCCATGCCCCGGTCGTAGTTGTAGGCGCGGCGAAGCAGGCGCTGTTCGGCGGTGCCGGGCGTACGCGGGTTGGCGAGGCGTATGTGCGCGTCCAGCGGGATGACGTCCCCCTTGGGATCGTCGGCGTACTTCGGCGTGTCGTGCTCGTGGTCGCCGTCCAGCGGCGCGCCGGAGACACGGGCGCGCCCGAACATCCGCTCCTGTTCGCCGAGCGAGACCCGGTCCCAGAACTCCACCAGCATCCGGATCAGCCGTACGACCTGGTAGCTGCCGCCGACCGCCCAGTCCGGCTCGCCCGTGCCCTTGCCCACCCACACCAGGCGGTTCATCTCGCGGGCGCTGGACGCGTCCGGGTTGGCGGTGCCGTCCTTGAAGCCCATCAGGTTCCGCGGAGTGCCCGAGGGCCGGGGTGGGCTGGAGAAGCCGTCCAGCCGCCAGCGGATCTGCATCGCGCCCCGGGTGTGCCGGGCGATGTCGCGCAGTGCGTGCAGGGTGATGTCCGGCTCGTCGGCGTGCAGTTGGAGGCTGAGGTCGCCGTGGCACCAGTCGGTCTGCAGGTCGTCGTCGGGGAAGGCGGGCATGGCGGTCAGCCGCCGGGGCCTTTGAGCGGCCAGCCCGAACCGGTCGTCGAAGAGCGAGGCGCCGACGCCGACGGTGACGGCCAACTGGCCGGGGGGCAGCGGGTCGCCGAGGACGCCCGAGTCCGCGGGCGGTCCGGTGATGCCGGCGGGGGAGGGCGTGCCGCCCGAGGTGAGGAAGCGGGCCCGGTCGGTGAGCGTGTGCAGCAGGTCGCTGAGTTCCGCGCGGCTCCCGGCGGTCACGTCGAGGGAGGCGAACACGCAGGACCGGCGCGGGGCCGCGAGGGCCGAGGCCTGGTGGACGCCGTGGAAGGGAGCGATCGCGGGGCTGGTGCCGGCTGTGCTGTCCGGGGCGGCGGCGCTCGTGGCGAGGCCCGCCCCGGCGAGGGCGGCGCCACGCAGGAAGCGGCGCCGGCCGAGGCCTTCGGGCAGTCCGGCGTCGCTTACCCGGTCGCTGGGACGGTCGTTCACACGGTCCTCCGCGGGTCGCACAGGGTGGCCACCGACGCCAGCCGCTCCACCAGGTCACCGAGGAGGGCGTTGATCTGCTCCCGCCGGGCGCGGCTCAGACCGTCGAGCGGGGCCCAGCGGTCGCCGTGCCGGAAGCCGTCGAGGGTGTGCTGCGCCCGGCCCAGGTCCCTGTCGAGCCCCGGCAGACCGGCGTACCGGGTGGTCAGCAGCGGGCGCAGCCGGGACAGCACCTCGCGCGTGCCGTCCAGGTTGGCGCGGGCGGTGGCGAGGTTGCTGCCGCTGCCGTAGTCGGTGCGGCCGGTCAGCTCGAGGAGGACGGTGTTCTCCAGGATCTCGTGCGCGCGCAGGCCCAGCTGGGCGGGGTCCATACGGGCCTGCGACCAGCTGTCCCGCAGCCCGGTCAGCGCCTTCACCAGCGCCGCCGCCGGGGCGCGCAGCCCGTCGGCCGGCTCACCGTGCCACAGCCCGTACTCGACGCGGTGGAACCCGGCGAAGTCCTTGTCGTGCACCCCGCCGGGCAGGCCCGCGTCGGTGCCGTTGATCTCTGCGTCCGCGTCCCCGAAGGCGTCGTACGCCGCCCCCAGCCGCTCGTACTCCAGATGCGCCGGCAGCCAGGCCGACCGGGCGGCTGCCAGGTCGCCCCGGTCGATCGCGTCCCTGAGCGCCGTGGTGAGCCGGACGGCGTCGTCGAGGCCGCCGCCGACCCACTTCTGGTAGGCGAGGGCGGGCGGGATCAGGTCGTGCTGCGTGACCGGTACGGCGCCCGGACCGCGCTGGCCGGCGGTGATGTGCACGCTGGGCCCGGTGACGGCGTCGGCGTCGTCGGGCACGCACTTGAAGGCGTACGTCCCCTTGCCCAGCCGGACGGTCAACTGCCGTGTGGTACCGGGACCGATGCCCTCCACCTCGCCGTACACCACCTGGCTGCCCGGGTCCTCCAGATACACCTCGGCGGCGCCGTCGGAGGAGTTGTGCAGGTCGAAGGTCCGCATCCCGGGCTCGGGCCGGGTCCAGCCCCGGCCGCAGCGGCTTTCCGACACGTCGATGACGATGTGCCCGGACGAGGCACCGCCGGACCGGCCGTGCCGCGCTCCGTCCGGCGAGACCGCCAGCACCGTGCCCGCGAGGGCCACGGCGAGGACGACGAACACGGCAGGGGCCGTCCGGAGCCGGACGGACCGCGTGCCGAGGCGAGGCAACGGCATGGCGAGCCTTTCCGGGACGACGTACGCAGAGGGCTCATGGTAGACACCCTCCGGATCCGAACAGCTGTCGCAGGGTGCCGATGACCGAGAATTTCCACGGGGTTCACCGTCATGTGGCCGGTCGCGGGTGTGCACGGCGGGAGCCGTCGCTCAGCATGAGCCCGCACGGTCCGAGCCGACTCGGGTGTGGCGGGGAGGCGGTGCACCGTCCCGCTCGCCACGGCCCTCGTGCCGGTCACCCTCGGCATGCTGCGGTGCGCGCCCGCAACGGCCACCGCCGCGGACGGCGGCTGCACGCCCGTGCCCGGGTGTCACCGGCTGAAGTCACCTGCCGGGGCGGCCCGTTCAGCGGACCGGGAAACCGAAGGAATAGCCCTGCTGCTTCAGCCACGGCAGCAGGATCCGCAGCGCGGCCACGGTCTGCGAGCGGTCGCCGCCCGCGTCGTGGAAGAGGATTGTCGGCCCGAGGTGCAGCTCGCGCTTGACCGTGGCGACGATGGCCTCGGTGCCCGGCCGCTCGAAGTCCTTGGAATCCACGTTCCAGCCCAGCGGCCGCATCCCGTGCGAGGCCGCCAGATGCCGGCTGTACGGGGTGAAGGCGCCGCCCGGAGCCCGGTAGTACATCGGCCGTACGCCGCCGGACGCCTTGGTGATCTGCTGATCGGCGCCCAGGATCTGCTGCGACTGGTAGGCCTCGGGCTTCTTGTCCATCGTCGTGTCGTGCGACACCGTGTGGTCGCACAGCCGGTGCCCGGCCGCCGTCACCTGCCGGACCAGCTCCGGATGCGCCTGGGCCTGCGGGCCGACCATGCAGAAGGTCGCCTTCACACCGTTCGCGCGCAGCAGTTGCAGCACCTGCGGGGTCCAGACCGGGTCCGGGCCGTCGTCGATGGTGATGTTGACCGCGTGCGCGCCCCCGTCCGAGGCGTGGGCGATGTCGGCGGACACGGCCGCGGGCTTGGGCGCGGCGTGCCCGGACGAGACGCCCGCCCGCGGCGCACCGCCGCCCGGCTGTCCGGCCTGTGCGCTCCACACCGACGCGGCCGCCGCCACCGCCGTTACCCCGACCGCCGCAGCGATCACCCGGCCGTGCCATCCCCGCCCGCCATGTCGCGCCATGCCCCGCCCCGTTCCGTGCCGTGTCCCTGTGTTGTTGTGCACCTGGTCGCTGTGCACCTGTCAGGACGGCCGGGGTTGAGCACAGGATCCGGCTGTTACAGATCACGGACAATTCCGAGGCGCTTCTGCGACAGAACGCTCCGTTGTGGCCCGAGGGGGCCGGGACGCAGGACAGCGCGCCCGACGGGGTACCCCGTGTCGTACGAGCACCGCAGCACTACGGACCCGAGGGACGGGATGATCCGGATGCCGTCACCAGCAGCGCGGACGTACCACACAGCCGGCGGGCCGCCGCGGCCCGAGGCCCTGACGAGGATCATGCTGAGGCCGCTGGCCAGCAGCCTGCCCCTCGGCTTCTTCGCCTTCGGCACCGGAAGCATTCTGCTCACCGCCGTGCAGTTGCCGTGGGTGCCCGTGGCCCAGAGCCGGCCGCTGATGCTGCTGATCCTGGTGTTCGTCGTGCCCCTGGAACTGCTCGCGGGGATCTTCGCGTTCCTCGCCCGTGACGGCGGCGCCGCCTGCGGCCTGTCCGTGCTGGGCTGCGCCTGGGCGGGCAGCGCGCTGGTCACCCTGTCCGGGCCGCCGGGACAGCCCAGCCCCGCGCTGGCCGTGTTCCTGCTGAGCGTCGCCCCGCTCATGCTCCTCCTCAGCGCCGCCGCGGTCCCCGGCAAGCCTCTGTTCTCCGTGCTGCTGCTGACCGGGGCCTGCCGGTTCGTGCTGACCGGCATCTACGAGGCCGGCGGAGCGACCGTGCTGCGGACCGCCGCCGGCTGGACCGGGGTGGCCCTCGCGGCCTTCGCCCTGTACGGCGGCTTCGCCCTCCTGCTGGAGGACACCGCCCAGCGCACGATCCTTCCGCTGGGCCGCCGGGGCCGCGCCCGTACGTCCCTGCAGGGCGACCTCGGCCACCAGCTGGAGCAGGCGGAACGGGAGGCCGGCGTACGACGTCAGCTGTGAGCGGGGTCTCCGGCAGCAGCGGCCGGAGGCGCCGCCCGAGGCGCCAGGGTGCCCGGATGTCCCTCTGGCCCGAGACAGCACCGTACGCGCACGGCATGCCCGAGGTGGGCGAGGGCAACCACGTCTACGACGCGTGGACGGGCCGGGACGGCGGGCGGCCTTCCTGGCCGGCGCCGGCCCCTGGGGCCGGGACGCCGCGCCGTACCCGCACCCCTGGCCACCGCCCGTCACGACCCTCGCATGGCGGCTGAGCCACCTCTCCGAGATGCTGGCCCTGCGCGCCGACCACACCGCCGGCAGCCGCTCGGCGACCCGGGAGGACCATCCCGTCCCCGGGGACGCCGCCGGCGCGATCGCTGCCTTCGAGACCGGCGCCGCCGCCTGGCGTCGGGCACTGCTGGGCGCCGACGACGCGGCGCTGGACACGGCCGGGTACTGCACCTACCCGTACGGCGGCGACGCGGAGGAACCCTTCCTCGACATCGTGTGGTGGGTCAATCAGGAAGTGCTGCACCACGGAGCCGAGATAGCCCTGCTCCGCGACCTCTACCGAGCGGGCCGGGCGTCCTGACGCCCACGGCCGGTTCACTCCCCGGCCAGCGCCGCCCGTACGATCGCCGCGGCCGCCGTGCCCGCGGCCCGCACCGGTTCGGTGCTGCGCGCGGCCCGGCCCAGCATGAAGGCGCCTTCCAGCAGGGCGACGACCGAGCTTGCCGTCTCCCGGGCGGCGGCCCCGGGAATCCCGCCCTGGGCGTAGTACGCGGCCAGGTGCTCGATCCAGCTGTCGAACACCTCCGAAGTTGCCTGCCGCAGCGCCTCGTTGGTGCTCGCGACCTCCATCGCGACCGTCGCGATGGGGCACGGGTCGGCGAAGTCCAGTTCGGCGAGCGTACCGGCCGCGGCGGCGAAGGCGTCGGCGGTGGCTGCGGCCCGGTCCTCGTACGGCGTCATCAGCGTGGCGATGAGCCCCAGGTAGACGGCCCCCGAGGTGCGGATCACCTCCTCGCCCAGCTGGGCCTTCCCCCCGGGGAAGAAGTGGTAGATCGAGCCGAAGGGCGCACCGGCGGCCTCGGCGATCTGTTTCATTCCCGTGCCGGTGTAGCCCGAGCGCCGGAACAGCTCGGTGCCGGCGTTCAGGATCCGCTGCCGGGTCTCGTGGGTGCTGATCGCCTTGCCGTCGTTCATGCGGTGGCACCTCCGGGGCACGCCGTTGCCAAAAGGCGGTCGGCGTCTATTCTGTCACTAGAACGATCTATCAAGAGACGGGATCGGTCGTCACGGCGGCCGACGGGCGGAGGCGCGGGTATGCCGGAGATCGAGCTGAGCGCGGGCACCATCGACTACCAGGACACCGGAGGCGACGGCCCCGCCGTGGTCCTCGCCCACGGCCTCGGCTTCGACGAGTCGGTCTGGGCCGACGTCGTGTCCGCCCTGCGCCCCGACTTCCGCGTCCTGGTCCCCGTGCTGCCGCTCGGCAGCCACCGGCGCCCGATGCGACCGGACGCGGACCTGTCCGCGCACGGCATCGCCCGCCTGCTCGCCGAGTTCATGGACCGCCTGGACCTGCGGGACGTCACCCTCGTCCAGAACGACACCGGAACGGCCCAACTCCTGGTCGGCGTACGGGACGAGCGCATCGCCCGGCTCGTCCTGACCTCCTGCGAGGCCCTCGACAACTACCCGCCCGGCATCCAGGGCCGGATCCTGTACGCGGCCGGGAAGGTGCCCGGCGGTCTCTTCCTCCTCCTGCAGTCCTTCCGCTTCCCCGCCCTGGCCCGGATGCAGACCTCGCTCGGCGGTATGGCGAAGAAGCCGCTGCCGAAGGAACTCATCGCCCGCTGGTACGGACCGCTGCTGACGAACCGTCATATCCGCCGCGACTTCGGCAAGTTCTGCCGTACGACCCGGAAGGACTGCTACCTGGAAGCGGCCCGGAACCTGCCGGGATTCACCCGGCCGGCGCTGGTCGCCTGGGGCGCCGAGGACCGCATGATGCCGCCCGCCACGGGCCGCCGCCTGGCCGGGCTGCTGCCGAACGCCCGCCATGTGGAGATCCCCGATGCCCGCACCCTGGTCCAGCTGGACAATCCGGCCGCCCTCACGGAGGAGATCCGCCGTTTCGTCAAGGACCACCCGCTGCCCGGGGAGGGGTGACAGGGTGCGCCGTCGGGGACGGGCCCCGTCCCCGACGGCCGGGACGTCACCCTTCGAGCGAGACGTACAGTCGCGTGCCGCCGGGCCGGAAGCCGACCCTCTCGTACACGCGGCGGGAACCCTCGCCGGAGTACTCCAGCCACACCGACCTCGCTCCGCGGCCGAACATGGTCTCGGCCAGGTTCGAGGTGACCGCGGCGGCGATGCCACGGCCCCGGTACGCGGGAAGGGTGCCCACGCCGGCCAGTTCGGCGGTGCCCTCGGCCGGCGCCGAGCACAGGGCGCCGCCGGCGCAGCCCCCGTCGGGCGTGCGGACGAACCGGACGGCTCCGCCGCCCTCCGCGGTGCGCCGCAACCGTGCCGCGCCTTCCGGGGAGGGCTCCCACTCGCCGCCGAAGGCCTCGGAGAGCGCGATGTCGAGCCCGGTGTAGTCGGCCTCCGTGGCCGGGGCCGCCACGTGGACCGGGCTCGCCGAGCCGTGTCCGGAGCGGGGCACGGCCAGCGTGGCCGGCGTGCAGACCAGGTACTCGTGCACCGCCTCCGTGCCGAAGCCGGCCCGGAGCAGCGCGGGTTCGACGGCGGGCGCGGCGTCCGGGGCGAACTCCAGGCGGGGTCGCAGTCCGCGCTCACGGAACGCGGCGATCAGGTCGGCGACGTCCCGGTCGGTGGGCTCGGCGCCGGGGAAGGGGGTGGCGTAGTTGATGTAGGGGCTGGTCGTCGAGGGATCGAATCCCCCTACGAAACCGCCGACTTCGCACGCCGCCGGGCGGCGCAGGAGATGGGCGACGGCAAAGCGCTGGACATCGGTGCGCATGGTGAAGAGACCTCACGGTGAAGGCGGCCACGGGCGTTGCGGGCCGGGCGTGGCCGGGCATACGGGAACGACCTCCGCGAGGAGGTGGGCGGTGTGCGGGACACCGCGTCGTCGGACCGCCGTGAGGGGGTGCGGGGGATACCGGAGAACGCTGCCTCGGGGCAGACGGCTCAGTATCGACGGCGGCCGCTGGGGGACGCCGGAACCATGGACTTCAGTCCTTCGTGAAGAGTGGTGGGATGCGCTTGGGAGGGATCTTGCCACGGCGCGGGCGGACATGACAACCGGCTCTCCCGGGCCAACGGGCAAGGTACACAGACGACATGGAGATCCGCGCCCGCATGAGCATGAGCATGAGCGCCGACGGGCCGACCGGGGCGGTGACATCCACCTCGGTTCGGTGGCGGGATGCGGCTGGCCCCGGCCCTCGGTCCGGGCGGCCCCGCGAGCCGGCGCCGATCCTCAGCGGCTCGATCGCTGCGCCGCCACGATCGCTTTCATCGTCGGCTCCGCCCCCGCCAGCCGCTGCACCCGCTCCGCGAACCCGGGGAACTGCGACGCGACCTTGGTGAGGAACCGCAGCTCGACGGGTGCCACGTTGATCTCGGCGACATCGCGTTCGATCGCCCGTGTCACCCCTTTGCAGACCCGCTCCGGGGAGACGGTGCGGACGCCGCCGGGCGTGGCCGAGCCCGTCTTCGCGAACATGCCCAGATCGCGTACGAAGCCCGGCTGGACGATCGAGACGCCGACGCCCGTGCCGTGCAGATCCTGACGGAAGGCCAGTGAGAAGCCGCGCAGCCCGAACTTCGTCGCGTTGTACAGGGACGAGGACTTGGTGGCCGCCATGCCGGACAGCGACCCGACGAAGCAGATGTGACCGCGTCCGGCCGCCACCATGCCGGGCGCGAGCAGCCGGGCGAGTACCGCGGGGGCGCGCAGGTTCACGGCGAGGGCCCGGTCGATCTGCTCCGGGGTGTAGTCGAGGACGTCGCCGCTGGAGGGCAGGGCCGCGTTGGCGACCAGGATGTCCGTACCGGCGGCCTCCTCCGCCAGCCGCCGCACATCGTCCGGGTCGGCCAGATCGGCCGGGACCGTGCGGGCGCCGTAGCGCTCGGCGAGCGGTTCGAGTGCCTCGGGCCGCCGGCCGGTGAGGACGAGGCGGGCGCCGCGGGCGGACAACTCGGCGGCGAGCGCGCCCCCGATGCCGCCGGTGACGCCGGTGAGCAGAACGGTTGACCCGGCAATGTGCACGGCTACCCTCCAGACCTGTTCGTTCGAACGAACAATAGGGAGCCCGCGCCGCCATGTCCACAGGAGATGGGAGAATGCGCGTCATGCCGCATGCCGCCCCCTCCGCGCCGACGCGCCAGCGCATCATCACCGCCGTCCTGCAGATCATCGGCGAGGACGGAGTCGCGGCGGTCACGAACCGGCGGATCGCCAAGGAGGCGGGGGTGTCCCTCGGTTCGGTCACCTACCACTTCGAGACCCAGCACGACCTGCTGCGGGAGAGCCTGCTGCACTTCGTGCGCGAGGAGGCGCGGCACTTCACCGCACTGGCGGAGCAGTGCCAGACGGAGGGCCTGGCCGTCGAGGACGCGGCGTCCCTGGCCGGCCAGGTCGCCTGCGGCTCGGCCCTGGACAGCGCCCATCTCGCCCCGTTCGAGCTGTATCTGCACGCCGGACGTGACGAGCGCCTGCGGGAGGCGGCGGCCGAGGCGTTCCGGGCCTACGACCTGCTCGCCGCCCGGATCCTCACCGCGCTCGGCGTCCCGGACGCGGAACGCCTCGCCGCCACGACGGTCGCCCTCGTGATGGGCCTGCAGCTGCGGCGTCTGGCCACGGGCAGCCCCGCCGACGACCTGGTCGACGCCCTTCTCCTGCTCGTCGACGGGCCCGCCGGCCGGTCGCTCCCGGCCGGTTCGGCGCAACCGGCGGCACAGTAGGACGCCGGGCCCGGCGGCTGCCCGCTCGGCTTGCGGAGGCGATTGCGCGGCATACCCGCCGTCGGCGTCGGCGCTGCGTCTACAGGGCCCTGGCGACGAGCAGGGCCACGTCGTCGTGGTCGTCGGGGTGACGCAGCCCGTGCAGCAGGATGTCGCAGGTCTCCTCCAGCGGCCTGCGCGGCTCGTCGAGGAGCTCCAGCAGGGCGTTGAGCCGGTCGTCGATGGGGTGCTGACGGGTCTCCACGAGCCCGTCGGTGTAGAGGACCAGCACATCGCCGGGGCACAGCGCGACGGCGGTCGTCTCGAACCGCACGCCGCCGACGCCGAGCGGTGCCCCGGCCGGCAGGTCCAGGAGCCTCGGCGCGGCGCCGGGCCGCGCGAGCGCGGGCGGCATGTGTCCGGCGTTGGCGACGCTGCACCGCCCGGTCCCGGGGTCGTACGCCGCGTACAGGCACGTGACGATGTAGTGCTCCAGGTCGCAGGTGATCTTGTCCAGGTGCTGCAGGACCGCGCCGGGGTCCAGGTCGAGATCGGCGTAGGCGCAGGTGGCGGTGCGCAGCCGGCCCATGGTGGCGGCCGCGTCGATGCCGTTGCCCATGACGTCCCCCACCACCAGGGCGGTCTTGTCGCCGGCCAGCGGGATGACGTCGTACCAGTCGCCGCCGACCTCGCTGGTGGCCTGCGCCGGCTGGTAGCGGGAGGCGAGTTCCAGGCCGGTGTGGTGCGCCGAGTGCTCGGGCAGCAGACTGCGCTGCAGGGTGAGGGCGGTGTTGCGGACGCTCTGGAACCAGCGTGCGTTGTCGATCGCGACGGCGGCCCGGCCGGCGAGTTCGACGGCCAGGACGACGTCGTCCTCGTCGAACGGCGCCGGATTGCGGGTCCGCTTGAGGTCGAGGGCGCCGAGCACCTCGCCGTGGGCGATCAGCGGCACGGCCAGATACGAGTGGACACCGGCCCGCGCCAGCAGGGCACCGGCCGCGGAGTCCCGGGCGATGCGGGGCAGATCCCGCGGCCCGACGTGGCGGACCATGACCGGCCGTCCGGTGTGGACGCACAGGGTCACCAGCCGGTCACCCTCGTAGGCGGCGAGGTCGCCCGGAGGATCGGCGGCGTGCAGCGCGACCGTGGGATGCGCCGCTTTCAGGGCGAGGGCCCGGAAGATCTCCGGGCCGTTGTCCCGTCTGCGCATACGACGGCAGGACAGGGCGGAGTCGAGGACGTCCACGGCGACGACGTCGGCCAGGGCCGGCGCGGCGATCTCGGCCAGTTCATGGGCCGTCTGTTCCACGTCCAGCGCGGTGCCGACCCGCGCGGAGGCGTCCGCGATGAGCGCGAGGCGCCGCCGTGCCCGGTCGGCCTCGGCCGCCGCGCGGTGCCGCTCGGTGACGTCGACGACCGAGGCGGCGGCGCCCAGCACCCGCCCGCCGGGATCCTCCAGCCGGTAGAAGGACAGCGACCAGGCGTGCTCGTGGCCGGGATCGGCCGAGGGACGGCCGACGTGGTACTGGTCCAGCAAGGGCGTACCGGTGGTGAGGACCTGGCGCAGCGCGGACTCGACGGTGTCGACGTCCGGGAAGGGCAGGGTCTCGCGCAGATGGCGGCCGATGTGGTCCTCGGCGGGGATCCCGTCGATCCGCTCCAGCGCCGGATTGACCAGGAGGTACTTGAGATCGGGGTCGAGGAGGGCCAGACCGATCGGGGACTGGTTGATCAGCTGCTCGCACAGCGCCAGGTCCGTCTCGACGCGCTGGAGCAGGGTGTGGTCGGCCGCGATACCCAGGGCGTAGACGTCCCCGAGGTCGTCCAGCAGCCGCATGGTCCGGAACTCCGTCAGCCGGCTGCCGCCGTCCTTGTGCCGGACGGGAAAGGTGCCGGCCCAGCCCCGGCCGGTCTCCAGCACCTCCGTGAACAGACTCACCACGGCCTGCAGGTGTTCCGGGTGGATGAGCAGACGCGCCGCGTGCTTGCCGAGGGCCTCCTCCGACGAGTAACCGAACAGGTCCTCGGCCTGCGGGGTCCAGAAGACGATACGGCCGCGGGCGTCCAGGGCCACCGCGGCCACGCTCAGCACGTCCAGCAGCCCGGTCGGCCGGGGCAGCCCGGGGCGCTGCTCGTCGTGGCCGGCTTCGAAGGATTCCAGTGCCATGCCTGCTTCACCTCCACCGGCCGGGCACGCGCAGGCGCTGACGACCGGTACTCCCATGGTCCCTCCGGCCTCGGCCGGGCCCAACCGCACAGCGGGACGTGGGCTGTCCGGCCCCTGCGCATCACCCCGCAAACGGGCTCATAGTGGTGTATGGGTGTCACTGATGGAACGTGCACGGAAGGGCTTCTCCGCGGCCACACCCGGGGAACCGGGTGAGTTCTTCGACGCGTCGACCGACGCGACCGCGGTGATCTCGGAGTACGGCGTGGTGGTGGGCTGGACCCGCAGCGCCGAAGCACTCCTCGGCTACGCGGCCCCGGACGTCCTGGGCGTCTGCGCCGCGCGGCTGCTGGCCGCGCCCGAGGACCCCGTACGGCTCGCCGGCGTCGTGGAGCGGTGCCGCGCCGGAAACGGCTGGAGCGGGCAGACCGCCGTACGGCACCGTGACGGCCGGCCTCTCGACCTCCAGCTGCGGGTCTCGGCGTCCTTCCCTCTGGGCGACACCCAGTGCTTCCTGGTGTCGGCCCGTGAAGAGCGGCAGCGGTGGACCATGGGCCTGTCGGTCCTGGACGGGTTCCTGACCCGTTCACCGGTCGGCATGGCCGTCATGGACACCGAACTGCGGTACGTCTGGCTGAACGACACCCTGGAGCGGTTCGGCGGGGTCCCCCGGGAGGAGCGGCTCGGGCGGCGGCTGAGCGAGCTGCTGCCCGGGCTGCAGGCGGAGGCCCTGGAGAGCCTCATGCGCAAGGTCCTCGCGACGGGCCTGCCGGTGACCGACTACGAGTACACGGGCTGGAGCTGGGCCGACCCGCACCGCCGGCACGCCTACTCGACCTCGTTCTTCCCCCTGGTGGACGCCGACGACACCATCACCGGAGTCTGCTACATGGTCCAGGACGTCACCGAGCGGTGGAACGCCCGCCAGCTGCTGACCATGGTGAACGAAGCCGGCACCAGCATCGGCACCACACTCGACGTGCTGCGGACCGCCCAGGAACTCGCCGACTTCGCCGTCCCGCGCTTCGCTGACTTCGTCATCGTCGACCTGCTGGAACCCGTGCTCAGCACCGAGGGCCACGGCGCATGGCTGACCGACGCGGGACCCGCGCCCGCCCGGCCCGTGATGCGCCGCGCCGCACTGCGGTCGGTGCGCGAGGGCTGCCCCGAGGCCGTCGCACGGGTCGGTGACCGGGTCCACTTCCTCCCGCCGCCCCACGACGGGAGCCTGCTCACCGAGGGCGAGCCGCTGCTCATCCCGGTCCTCGACCCGTCCGACGAACTGTGGCTCACCCGGGAGCCCGAGCGCGCGGAACGCATCCGCGAGTTCGGCCTGCACTCGCTGATCGCCGTGCCGATGCGGGCGCGGAACACCGTCCTCGGTCTCACCACGTTCGCCCGGTCGCTCAACCCCGTCTCCTTCGGGACCGACGACGTCCTGCTGGCCCGCGAGCTGGTGGCCCGCGCGGCGGTGTGCGTCGACAACGCCCGCCGCTACACCCGGGAGCACACGGCGGCGCTCACCCTGCAGCGCAGCCTGCTGCCACCCGCCCTGACGGGCGGCACCGCGCTGGAGGTGGCCTCCTGCTATCTGCCCGCGGACCCCTCGGACGGTGTCGGCGGCGACTGGTTCGACGTGATCCCGCTGTCCGGTGCCCGGGTGGCCCTCGTCATCGGCGACGTGGTGGGGCACGGCATCACCGCGGCGGCGAGCATGGGCCGGCTGCGCACGGCGGTGCAGACCCTCGCCGCCATGGAGATGCCTCCCGACGAACTGCTCGCCCATCTCGACGACCTCGTGCTCCGGCTGAGCGACGAGGAGACCGCCGCCGGCACGGCCGCCCGGAGCACCTTCATCGGCGCGACCTGTGTCTACGCCGTCTACGACCCGGTCACCAGGCGGTGCGCGATGGCCCGGGCCGGACACCCGCCGCCCGTCGTGGTGGCACCCGGCGGACCCGCCTGCTTCGCCGAGATCCCCGCCGGACCCCCGCTCGGACTGGGCGGCATGGCCTTCGAGGCCACCGAGATCGAACTGCCCGAGAACAGCCTCTTCGGCCTGTACACCAACGGTCTGATCGAGGGCTGCGACCGCGACGTGGAGCGCGGCATGTCCCAGCTCGGCGAGGTACTCGCGTACACCGGGGAGGACCTCGACGCCCTGTGCGCGTCCACCATGCGGGAGCTCGTTCCCGTGCCGCAGCCCGACGACATCGCCCTGCTCCTGACCCGCACCCACGCCCTCGGCGCCGACCGGGTCGCCTCCTGGGACGTACCCGCCGACCCGGCCGCCGTCGGCGTCCTGCGCGCCCAGGCCACCCGCCAGGTCGAGGACTGGGGCCTCGGCGAACTGGCCGTCACGACGGAGCTGGTGGTGAGTGAACTCGTCACCAACGCCATCCGCTACGCCACCCCGCCCATCCGGCTACGGCTCCTCAGGGACACCCGCCTCACCTGCGAGGTCGCCGACGGCAGCAGTACGGCCCCCCGGCTCCGGCACGCCCGGATCACGGACGAAGGCGGTCGCGGGCTCTTCCTGGTGGCCCAGCTCACCCAGCGCTGGGGCGCCCGGTACACCGGGGACGGGAAGGTCATCTGGGCCGAACAGGACATCCCCTGAACCCGGACTTGCCTTAGAGTGCACTCCAGCACCCAGACTGTCGGCGACCGGATCCAACGCCGAGGACAGAACAGGACGGCGGCAGCCGATGGCAGCGACCAACAAGGCGGAGCACCCTCTGCCGTACGACACCTACCGTGAGGCCATCGCCCGCGAGACCCTGCGCTTCGCCGAGGTGGTCAGGGGCGCCGACCCGGCAGCCGCCGTGCCCTCCTGCCCCGACTGGACCCTGGCCGACCTCACCCGGCACGTGGGTTCGTTGCAGCGCTGGTTCAGCACCCTGCTGACGCGGCTGGTGCAGGAGCCTCCCCGCAGCCGCGACGTCGAGCTGGGGCTGCCGGAGAACCCGCGGGAGTATCCCGACTGGGTGGCCGCGGGGGTGCCCGGAGTGGCGGCCGTCCTGCGGGACACGGATCCCGAGGCGCCGATGTGGGTCTGGGGCGAGGACCGGCACGCGCGGTTCTGGGCCCGGCGGATGCTCTTCGAGACACTGCTGCACCGGGTGGACGCGGAGCTCGCCGTCGGCCTGGACTCCGACCTCGACCCCGTACTCGCCGCGGACGGCGTGGACGAGTTCCTCGTCAACCTGCCCTACGCGGGTCTCTTCGCTCCCGGCGTGACGAAGCTGCGCGGCCAGGGCGAGACCCTCGCGTTCCGGTGCACGGACCTCGGCGAGGCACCCGGTGGGGAGTGGCGGGTGCGGCTGGACCCGGACGGCTTCGGCCCGCTGCCCCGTGCGGACCACGCGGCAGGAGAGGCCGGGCCGGTCACGGCGGCGGTGCGCGGGCGGGCGGCGGATGTGCTGCTCCTGCTCTACGGCCGGCGGTCGTACCAGGACCCCGCCTTCGACGTCTCGGGACAGACGGCGGTCCTGGACAACTGGTTCGCCCACACCGCCTTCTGACACGAAGGGCCTCACACGGCCCTGCCGACACCGGCCGTGCTCACGCGGCCGGTGACCTGGCCGGCGGCTCCTCGGGAAGCAGGCAGACCGCGAGGGCCGCGGTGTCGTCCCGCAGGCCGTTGTGGCTGTAGGCCAGCAGGTCGTCGTGGAGCCGTGCCAGCAGCTCCTTCGGCGGGAGGGAGCCCCAGCAGCGCAGACGCTGCAGCAGCGGATAGAAGGTGCCGGACGCGTCCCGTGTCTCCGTGACGCCGTCCGTGTACAGCAGCAGCTGCTCGCCGGGCCGGAAGGGGTACACCTCGAGGCGGAACGGGTCCTCGACGAGCATGCCGAGGTTCAGGGGCGGGGCCGGCCGCTCGCTCTCCAGTTCGCGCACCTCGCCGGCGCTGAGCGAGACGGGAGGCGGGTGGCCGCAGTTGACGATGCGGACGAGCCCGCCGTCGGCGGGGATCTCGGCGAAGACCGCGGTGACGAACCGTTCGCTCGTCTCCGTACCGCCGAGCTGCGTCGCCCTGCGGCTCATGCTCGTGTCCACCCGGCCGGCCAGAGCGGGCAGCTCCGGCTCGTCGTACGCTGCCTCGCGGAACGCCCCCAGCAGAGCGGCGGCGGTCTCGACCGCGAGCAGTCCCTTGCCACGGACGTCGCCGATGACCAGGCGGACGCCGAACCGGGTGGGGACGGCCTCGTACAGGTCGCCGCCGATGCGGGCCTCCGCCGCCGCGGAGAGGTAGAGGCTCTCCAGACGCAGGTGGCCGATCCGATGCGGCACGGGACGCAGCAGGACGTGCTGCGCCATCTCGGCCACGAACCGTACGTCGGCGAGGGTGCGTTCGCGCCGGATCCGGTGGGCGGCCAGGATCGTGCCGAGGGCGCCCACCAGGGCCGTACAGATGTAGGACGCGACGTAGTGACGGTCCCAGAGATAGCCGACGGACCGGCCCGCGCAGCACGGGGTGCCGGCCAGCACGCCTTCGAGGGCCACGGCGAACGCCGCGGCGGCGCCGACCATTACGGGGCCGTGCGCGAACGCGGTCACCAGGGGCACGGCGATCAGCACGAAGCTCACCGGCCAGTCCACCGGCGTGGCGGGCTCCAGCAGCAGCACGACCGCGACGTACAGGAGCGGAAGCCAGCGCAGCCACGCCGGAGGCGCCGGCAGCCGGGGCCGGGGCATCGAGCCGTCCTCCGGCTCCCGGCCGGTCCGTTCGTGCGTCACCCGACCAGCCTGGTGCGCGGTGCGTCCGTACCCCGGGATTGCTCCACTCAACGGCATGTTCCGGCACCGGCCCCCCGCACGGGGTCAGCCGTCGCCGAAACCGATCGCGAAGACGTGCAGCCCCCCGGCGGCGACGTCGGATGGCAGGCGCACACCGCTGACCGTCTTGCCCGGACTCAGCGCCACGGGCGCCGTGGCGAACACATACGTCTTGGTGCTGTCGGACGCGGTGCCCGCGTGGTTGCGGTACGGCAGGGTCACCGCGACGGTGTTGTCGGCGAGCGGTGAGGCGGCGCCCCCGCTCAGCGTCCAGTCGGAGAGGCCGACGGTGACCGACTGGGTCGTGCCGTCCGTGTAGGTGACGGTCGCCGTCCCGGAGGCCGGACCGTTGTTGGCGGCACCCAGGAAGGAGATGCTGCCCGAGCCCGGTGCCCGTACCGTCTGCCCGTTCGCCTCGTAGTTGTCCGGTGCGCCGGCCGCCACGTCGGGCCAGGTGAACGTGATCCCGTTGACCGTGACCTTCGAGCCGGGGGTGATGCCCGCGCCCGCCAGGGCGTGCGCGGAGTAGCTGTAGCCCGCCCCGTCGAAGTTGGCCGAGGCCGCGGCGGTGTCGTTGGACGTTCCGACGTCGGTGTAGCCCGGCGCGCCCGGGTAGGAGCGCGGGGCGGCGGAGGCGTCCGACGCCCAGGACGTGTCGGGCGCGGTGCCGAGTACGTAGCTGAGGGTGCCGCCGCCGGTCAGGGCGCCGTCGGGTGCGTGCGCCGCGTTCCAGTCCGTGCCGTTCCAGGTGGCGGACTGGACGTACGGGGCGTCGTCCGCCGCACCGTTGCCCTTGATCGTGAGCGTGTGTCCGGACGGGAGGGTGATCACCGCCTGGGGGAAGAGCGGGCTGCCCAGGGCCAGGTCGGCGGTGCCGGGGGTCTCGGGGTACATGCCGAGGGCGGACCACACGTACCACGAGCTCATCTCGCCGAGGTCGTCGTTGCCCGCGAGTCCGGCCGGGCCGGCGGTCCAGATCTGGTCCTGGATCTGCCGGACGACCTTCTGCGTCTGGTACGGGCGGCCGATGTAGTCGTACTCCCAGGGGATGTTCAGGCTGGGCTCGTTGCCCAGATCGGTGTATCCGCCGGCGCCGGTCAGCGAGGACAGGTCCGTGTCCAGGTACGTGGCCATGGCCGCGTCACCACCCATGGCTGTCGCCAGCCCGTGCAGGTTGAACGGCACCATCGGCGTGTACTGCCAGGAGTCGCCCTCGACGAAGTTCCTGCCCGAGGTCGGCGAGAAACCCGCCGTCCACGTGCCCGACGCGTCGCGCGGCTGGATGAAGCCGCTGCCGTGGCGGAACAGGTTCTGCCAGTCCTGCGCCCGGTCCGCGAACCGCTGCTGGTCGGCGGTGTGGCCGAGGGCACCGGCGAGGGCCGAGACGGCGAAGTCCGCCGAGTTGTACTCCAGGGTGGTGGCGGCCGCGCCGTAGAAGTTGCAGCAGCCGTACTTGCCGTTGCTGGGCAGCCAGCCCAGTTGCTCCAGGTAGGTGAGGCCGGGCCGGTTGTCGTTGGGGACGGTGGCCTCCGCGATCAGTCCCTTGAGGGCGGTGGCGGTGTCGAAGGCACGGGCCCCGAAGGCGTAGTAGTCGGCGATGATCTCGTCCGCCGGGTCACCCACCATGACGTGGGTCTCGCCGTTGTTCTCCGACCACTTGGGGAACAGGCCGGTCTGGCGGTAGTCGTCGACCATCGACTGGGCGGTGTCGGAGGCGACCCGGGGCGCGACGAGCGCCTCGAGCTGGGCCTGCGAACGGTAGACGTCCCAGCCCGAGTAGTTGGCATACGCGGCGCCATGGCCCTGGTCGACGGTGTGGGTCCTGCCGTCGAAGCCGGGATAGCGGCGGTTGGTGTCACTGATCACGTTCGGATGCAGCAGCGCGTGGTACAGCGCCGTGTAGAAGACGGTCTGCTGGGCGGGCGTCCCGCCGGCGATCCGGACCCGGCCGAGGAGGGACTTCCAGGCGTCGTGCGCCGCGCCGCGGACCTTGGCCAGGTCCCAACCCGGGTTCTCCGCCTGGCGGTTGCCCGCCGCGCCGGCGGCCGACACATAGGAGATGCCGACCTTGGCCTGAACGGCCCGGTGCGCGGTGGTGTCGAACGTGACGTAACCGTCGGAGCCGCTCGCCTCGGGAGCGAAGGGGTGCGGGGGACGGGGCACGGCGCCGTGCAGCACCGGCTTGTTGGGCGCCTCGGGGGCGCTGGGGGAGGCGTCGGTCCGGGGGGTGGTGGGCGTGGCGGCGGCCAGCGCGGTGCCGCTGTGGCGGAACGGCTGGTCGAAGACCATGTCGTAGTAGACGGTGTAGGAGTTGCCCTCGCCGCAGAAGTTGCCGCTGGTGACCTTCCCCCGCACCTCTGTGTCGTTCACCACGTCGAACTGCGCGGCGGTGTCGCCGTTCTCGCTGCCCGTCAGCTTGAACAGGAGGTTCGCCCGGGTGGTGGACGGGAAGGTGAACCGGGCCATGCCGCTGCGGGCGGTGGCGGTCAGTTCCGTCGTGACGCCGTTGTCCAGGGACACCGTGTACGAGCCGGGCGTGGCGGACTCGTCGTCGTGCGAGAAGCCGACCGTGGCGCCCGTGTCCACCGTGCCGATGGTCGGCAGCACCGGGATGTCACCGGCGGCCCGGCAGCCCGGCCCCGCTATGTGCGTCAGACCGAATCCGGTGATGGCGGAGTCGCCGTACTCGTAGCCGCCGCCGTCCGGGCGGTGCGGGCTGGTGTCGGGGCTCCACTGGACCATCCCGAACGGGGTGTCGGCCCCCGGGAAGTCGTCGGCGGCGTGCGTGGTCCCGATGAAGGGATTCACCAGCGACGCCGGGTCGGAGACCGGCGCGGGCGGGACGGGATCGGCTTGGGCGGGGGCGTAGGCGGCACCCACGGTCAGGGCGCCGGCGGCGAGCACGGACAGAAGGCGGAACGGCACCATCGACCATGTCCCTTCGACAACGTTGTCCCGCAAAGTGGCCCCTCTGGCCCCTGCTGTCAAGGACACGCGGTACAGAACCAGCCGTATGCCTGACGCAACGTCACATGCTGGCCACAGCCAACGCCTTGAAGCAGGGCCGCAGGCACGGCCAGGAGCGGATCTGGGGCTGCCATGACCCCGCGGCCCGGACGTTTCGGCTGAACCGGCGGTTCAGCGGGGCGAGCGCGTGTCCACGGGCAGACTCAGCCGGAACAGGGCCCCGCCTCCCGGGGCCTGGTGGGCGGTGAGTTCGGCGTGGTGGGTGTGGGCGATCTGACGGGCCATGGCCAGGCCGAGGCCCGAGCCCGGAAGGGCACGAGCGGCGCGGGCCCGGTAGAAACGGTCGAACACATGAGGAAGGTCGGCCGAGTCGATGCCGGGACCGTGGTCGCGGACGGTGATCTGCAGCCTGTCGCCGCCCGCCGACCGGTGCGCCGCCACCTCGACCCGGCCGCCGGGCGGCGAGAACTTCGCGGCGTTGTCGAGCAGGTTGGAGAACAGCCGGGTCAGCCGGCTCGGCACCGCGGCCGTCAGGGCGGACGCCGTCGAGGTGCCGGTGTCGAGGACGAAGGGGACGTGCGGCCAGTGCTCGCGGGCGGCCGCCACCGCGTGCTCCAGCAGGGCGGCCGGCCGCACCGACTCCAGCGCCTGGTGCGGCTCTTCGTCGCGGGCCAGGTCGATCAGGTCGTTGACCAGCGTGGTCACCTCCCGCAACTGCCGGGTGAGGGCGCCGGTCGCCCGCTCCCGCTGGCGCGGGGTCAGCCGCTCGGCGCGCAGCAGGATCTCGGCGTTGGCGCGCAACGCGGTCAGCGGCGTGCGCAGTTCGTGCGAGGCGTCGGCGACCAGGCGCCGTTGCGCGGCGAGCGACTCCTCCAGGGCGTCGAGCATGGTGTTGAAGGTGACGGCGAGCCGGGTGATCTCATCCTCGCTGCCCCGCTGCCCGGGCGGCAGCTCGATACGGAGTCCCGCGTCCCGCGTGGCCGTGATCCGCTCCGCGGTCGACGTCAGCCGGGAGACCGGAGCCAGACCCGAGCGGGACACCCAGTAGCCCAGCAGGGCCGCGACCGGCACGCCCGCCCCGCCGATCGCGGCGAGCAGTCCGGCGGCCTGCCGCTCGGCGTGCCGTACCCCGTCGGAGCGCAGCGCCACCTGCATGGCCAGCCCTCGGCGGGCCGGAGTGGTCAGCACCCGCACCGGTTGACCGTCCACCGACGCCGTGCTGTAGTACGGCGCCCGCCGGCGGCCGGCGACCTCGCGCACCGCGGGGGTGACGGGCAGCAGATAGGGCCGGCCCGGGTCGTGCGCGGAGGACTCGGGCACCAGTTGGGCGCAGGCCGGCGCGGCCAGGTACCGGCACTCGCCTGCCTGCACCCCGGGGCCCTCCTGCTGGTGCTGCTGGACGGCCAGCGTGGCCGCCTGCGTCAGCCGCAGGTCGAACTGCCGGTGCAGGGTGTAGACGGTGACGGCGTACGCTCCCGCGCACACCGCCAGCGCCACGCCCGCCACCGCGGCCGAGGCGGTCACGGCGAGCCGGCGGCGCAGCGGAGGGCGACGGTGCCGGTGCGGCCGGCGGGACGGGCGGGGCCGCGTCACCGTTCGTCCAGCCGGTAGCCGATGCCATGCACGGTGTGCACGAGCCGCGAGGCGCCGTCGGCCTCCAGTTTCCGGCGCAGATACCCGATGTAGACGGCCAGCGAATTGGAGTCGGGGCCGAGATCCCGGCCCCACACCCAGCGCATGAGCGTCTCCCGCTCCAGTACCTGCCCGGGGTGGCGCAGCAGCAGATCCAGCAGGCTCCACTCGGTGCGGGTGAACTCCAGCCGCCGCCCGGCCCGCTGTCCCGTGCGGGTCCGCGGGTCCACGACCAGATCGGCGAAGCGCAGGTGCGCGGACGGGGCCGGCCCGGTGGGGCCGACGCGGCGCAGCAGGGCGCGCAGCCGGGCAGCCAGTTCGTCCAGCGCGAACGGCTTGACCAGGTAGTCGTCCGCCCCCGCGTCCAGGCCGTCCACCCGGTCGCTGACCGCGTCGAGCGCGGTCAGCACCAGGATCGGCGTACGGTCGCCCAGCGCCCGCAACTGCCGGCACACCGCGAGTCCGTCCACCACCGGCATCATCACGTCGAGCACCAGCGCGTCCGGCTCCCAGCCCGCCACGGCCGTCAGAGCCGCGTGTCCGTCCGCCGCACCACGGACGGTGAAGCCCTCCAGGGTCAGCCCGTCCTCCAGGGCGGCGCGTACCTCGGGGTCGTCATCCACCACCAGCACGCGCGCGGCACCGGCGGGGGACACGTGCTGAGCTGCGTCGTTCATGGGACCAGCCTGCCAAACGGCGTTCTTAACAGCCTCTTAGTGGGCGTTCAGGTATGCCTCATGCCGGTATGAGAGTTCTGTCGCTGTGCCAGTTTGAGGCCTTTCGACGTATCGATGCGACTCATCACTTCCAGACTTCTGGACCCGCCCGCCCGTTTCGCTCGGCTTCGATCCGCGAAGTGCGTCTGACGTAGAGATAGCACAGAACCGCCCGATAATCAGCGGAACCCGATCTTCCACCACACCCATGATCCCTCTGGGACGTGAGCCAGCGAAAACCGTACCCCAGCGACCTGTCCGACGCCCGATGGGCCCTGATCGAGCCGACGCTGACGGCCTGGAGAAAAGCCCGGCTCGACCGCAGACCCACCGGGCAGCCGGCCAAGGTCGACCTGCGCGACGTATTCAACGCACTCCTCTACATCAACCGCACGGGAATCCCCTGGAAATACCTCCCACACGACTTCCCGAACCACGGCACCGTGTACGCCTACTACGCCTCCTGGCGCGATGAGGGGATCCTCGCCCAGCTCAACTACCACCTGACCGGGCTCGCCCGCGTGAAGGAAGGACGCAAGCCCGAACCCACAGGGTCCGTCATCGACACCCAGAGCGTGAAAACCTCCACCAACGTGCCCCTGACCAGCCAGGGAACCGACGCCGCCAAGAAGATCGTCGGACGGAAGCG
>NZ_JBVJVY010000017.1:149562-161541 GCF_055603265.1 Streptomyces sp. NPDC037288 | reverse complement strand
GCCACGCCGCTCGTCGCCGACCTCAAGGAGCGCGAGCCCGCGATGAAGGCCCTCACCAAGCGGGTCCTGGCCAAGCGCGCCCAGGCCGCCGCCGAGGAGAACCTCGCGGCCGACCGTGCCGACGACGACTCCGACGACACCGCTCCCGCCGTCGTGGGCCCCCGTAGCCAGGCCGCGGCCCGCGGCCGGGGCCGCGGCCGACCCTCCGGGAAGCGCCGATGACCGACATCCAGGAGCTGCTGCTCAGCCGCATCCGCGACGTCGCCGACTATCCCGAGCCGGGCGTGATGTTCAAGGACATCACCCCGCTGCTCGCGGACCCGGCCGCGTTCACGGCGCTCACCGACGCGCTGGCCGAGATCGCCGCGAACACCGGCGCGACCAAGATCGTCGGTCTGGAGGCCCGGGGCTTCATCCTCGGCGCCCCGGTCGCCGTCCGCGCGGGCCTCGGCTTCATCCCGGTCCGCAAGGCGGGCAAGCTGCCCGGAGCGACGCTGCGCCAGGCGTACGACCTGGAGTACGGCTCGGCGGAGATCGAGGTGCACGCGGAGGACCTGGCGGCCGGTGACCGCGTGCTGATCGTGGACGACGTCCTGGCAACGGGCGGTACGGCCGAGGCGGCCATCCATCTCATCCAGCGCGCCGGCGCGGAGGTCTCGGGCCTGGCGGTGCTGATGGAACTCGGCTTCCTCGGCGGTCGCGGCCGGCTGGAGCCGGCCCTGGGCCCGGCTCCCCTGGAGGCGCTGCTCCAGGTCTGAGCGGATTGCTGCACAAGCGGCCCCGGTTTCGCCGGGGCCGCTTCGTGTTTCCCGCCGGCACCACGGGTGCGGTGGGGAACAGAACAGGGCGGAGGCGGGCGAAGGCGCAGCCCAGGCCACTCGCAGCCACTCGCAGGACATCCGGCGCACGCCCCCCGACCACCCCGATTCCACCTCCCGGAATCCGGCGGAAGCCTCCCGTGTTGCATGAGTAGACGGTCCTCACGTCCGCCTGAAGGCGATGACCAGCCGCAGGATCGCTACCATGGGGTTTCCGGAGCCTGACCGGGGGACCCGGATCGCGCACGAGGAGCCCTCTTGCCAGACGAGGCCCAGCCACTGACCGCCGCCAAGCCCGAGCCCGCCTCGGCGCCCGCGGCCAAGCCCGCGCCGCACGCGTCCAACGCGAAGAACGACACCCGCGGGCCGATCGAGCACGCCCAGTCCGCGCCCGTCGAAAAGGCTGCCGAGGCCTCGCGTCCCAAGCCGGTCCCGCCCGAGCGCCCGGTGCAGCCGCCGGTGGTGCGCCAGCCCGCCACCCAGCCCGCCCGCACCGGCTCCTCCAACCGCGTCCGCGCCCGCCTCGCCCGCCTCGGCGTCCAGCGCGCGAACCCCTACAACCCGGTCCTGGAGCCCCTGCTGCGGATAGTGCGCAGCAACGACCCCAAGATCGAGAACTCCACGCTCCGTCAGATCGAGCGCGCCTACCAGGTCGCCGAGCGCTGGCACCGCGGGCAGAAGCGCAAGAGCGGCGACCCGTACATCACGCACCCGCTCGCCGTCACCACCATCCTCGCCGAACTCGGCATGGACCCGGCCACCCTCATGGCGGGGCTGCTGCACGACACGGTCGAGGACACCGAGTACGGCCTCGACCAGCTGCGCCGCGACTTCGGCGACACCGTCGCCCTGCTCGTCGACGGCGTCACCAAGCTGGACAAGGTCAAGTTCGGCGAGGCCGCGCAGGCCGAGACCGTGCGCAAGATGGTCGTCGCCATGGCCAAGGACCCGCGCGTCCTGGTCATCAAGCTCGCCGACCGCCTGCACAACATGCGCACCATGCGCTACCTCAAGCGCGAGAAGCAGGAGAAGAAGGCGCGCGAGACGCTGGAGATCTACGCGCCGCTCGCCCACCGGCTCGGCATGAACACCATCAAGTGGGAGCTGGAGGACCTCGCGTTCGCGATCCTCTACCCCAAGATGTACGACGAGATCGTCCGGCTCGTCGCCGAGCGGGCGCCCAAGCGGGACGAATACCTCGCCATAGTGACCGACGAGGTCCAGTCTGATCTGCGCGCCGCCCGCATCAAGGCCACCGTCACCGGCCGCCCCAAGCACTACTACAGCGTCTACCAGAAGATGATCGTCCGCGGCCGTGACTTCGCGGAGATCTACGACCTGGTGGGCATCCGTGTCCTCGTCGACACCGTCCGCGACTGTTACGCCGCCCTCGGCACCGTGCACGCGCGATGGAACCCGGTCCCCGGCCGGTTCAAGGACTACATCGCGATGCCCAAGTTCAACATGTACCAGTCGCTGCACACGACGGTCATCGGGCCCAACGGCAAGCCGGTCGAGCTGCAGATCCGCACCTTCGACATGCACCGCCGCGCCGAGTACGGCATCGCCGCGCACTGGAAGTACAAGCAGGAGGCCGTCGCCGGCGCCTCCAAGGTCCGTACGGACGCGCCCAGGACGTCCGCGAAGGACAAGGACGCCATCAACGACATGGCGTGGCTGCGGCAACTGCTGGACTGGCAGAAGGAGACCGAGGACCCCGGCGAGTTCCTGGAGTCCCTGCGCTTCGACCTGTCCCGCAACGAGGTCTTCGTCTTCACGCCCAAGGGCGACGTCATCGCGCTCCCGGCCGGTGCCACCCCGGTGGACTTCGCGTACGCGGTCCACACCGAGGTCGGCCACCGCACCATAGGGGCGCGGGTCAACGGCAGGCTCGTACCGCTCGAATCCACCCTGGACAACGGCGATTTGGTGGAGGTCTTCACCTCCAAGGCGCCCGGCGCCGCGCCGTCCCGGGACTGGCTCGGCTTCGTCAAGTCACCGCGGGCGCGCAACAAGATCCGCGCCTGGTTCTCCAAGGAGCGCCGGGACGAGGCGATCGAGCAGGGCAAGGACGCGATCGTCCGGGCGATGCGCAAGCAGAACCTGCCGATCCAGCGCATCCTCACCGGGGACTCCCTCGTGACACTGGCGCACGAGATGCGCTACTCGGACATCTCCGCGCTGTACGCGGCGATCGGCGAGGGCCATGTCTCCGCACAGAACATCGTGCAGAAGCTGGTCCAGGCCCTCGGCGGCGAGGAGGCCGCCACCGAGGAGATCGACGAGTCGGTACCGCCGACGCGCGGCCGGGGCCGCAAGCGCCGCTCCAGCGCCGACCCGGGCGTCGTCGTCAAGGGCGTGGACGACGTGTGGGTCAAGCTGGCCCGCTGCTGCACGCCCGTACCCGGTGACCCGATCATCGGCTTCGTCACCCGCGGCAGCGGCGTATCGGTTCACCGCAGCGACTGCCTGAACGTCGACTCGCTGTCCCGTGAGCCCGAGCGCATCCTCGACGTCGAGTGGGCGCCCACCCAGTCCTCGGTCTTCCTGGTCGCCATCCAGGTGGAGGCGCTGGACCGCTCGCGGCTCCTGTCGGACGTCACCCGGGTCCTGTCCGACCAGCACGTCAACATCCTCTCCGCGGCCGTCCAGACCTCCCGGGACCGGGTCGCCACCTCCCGGTTCACCTTCGAGATGGGCGACCCGAAGCACCTCGGCCACGTCCTGAAGGCCGTACGGGGCGTCGAGGGCGTGTACGACGTGTACCGCGTGACGTCGGGACGCACCCGGTCGTAGACCGCGCATGTGAACCCGCATGGGAAAGGGCCCCGCACGCGCGTACGGGGCCCTTTCCCATGCGGGTGAGGGGGATCAGCCGCCGAACTCCTGCAGGCCCTTCAGGGCCTGCTCCAGGAGCGCCTGGCGGCCCTCCAGCTCACGCTCCAGCTTGTCGGCCCTGGCGTTGTTGCCCTGGCCGCGGGCCTGCTCGATCTGCGCCTTCAGCTTGTCCACGGCGGCCTGCAGCTGACCGGTCAGTCCCTCGGCACGCGCGCGTGCCTCCGGGTTCGTCCGGCGCCACTCGGCCTCCTCGGCCTCCTGGATCGCCCGCTCGACCGCGTGCATCCGGCCCTCGACCTTCGGCCGCGCGTCCCGCGGCACATGGCCGATGGCCTCCCAGCGCTCGTTGATCGAACGGAAGGCGGCCCGCGTGGACTTCAGATCGCCGATCGGAAGCAGCTTCTCGGCCTCCTCGGCCAGCTCCTCCTTCAGCTTCAGGTTCTCCGACTGCTCCGCGTCCCGCTCGGCGAACACCGAGCTGCGGGCGGCGAAGAACACGTCCTGAGCGCCGCGGAAGCGGTTCCACAGGTCGTCCTCGTGCTCGCGCTGGGCGCGGCCCGCGGCCTTCCACTGCGACATCAGCTCGCGGTAGTGGGCCGCCGTCGGACCCCAGTCCGTCGAACCCGACAGCGCCTCGGCCTCGGCGACCAGCCGCTCCTTGATGCGGCGGGCCTCCTCGCGCTGCGCGTCCAGCTGCGCGAAGTGCGCCTTGCGCCGCTTGGAGAACGCCGACCGGGCGTGCGAGAAGCGGTGCCACAGCTCGTCGTCGGACTTGCGGTCCAGCCGCGGCAGCCCCTTCCAGGTGTCCACCAGCGCCCGCAGCCGCTCACCGGCGGCCCGCCACTGGTCGGACTGGGCCAGCTGCTCGGCCTCGGTGACCAGGTCCTCCTTGGCCTTGCGGGCCTCGTCGGACTGCCTGGCCCGCTGCGCCTTGCGCTCCTCGCGGCGCGCCTCGACCGTCTGCACGAGCTTGTCCAGCCGCCCCCGCAGGGCGTCCAGGTCGCCGACCGCGTGATGGGCGTCCACCTGCTCGCGCAGGTGGTCGATGGCGGCCTGGGCGTCCTTCGCCGACAGGTCCGTGGTCTGCACTCGCTTCTCGAGGAGGCCGATCTCGACAACCAGGCCCTCGTACTTGCGCTCGAAGTAGGCAAGCGCCTCCTCAGGGGAGCCGGCCGCCCAGGATCCGACGACCTGCTCGCCGTCGGCCGTACGCACGTACACGGTCCCCGTCTCGTCGACGCGGCCCCACGGGTCGCTGCTCACAGCGCCTCCTCCACATGATGCCTGCGGGGGGCCTCAGCACCCCCGGGCATCGTCCACAGTTTCGTCACGGCCAACATAGGCGACCAGCGGGTTACCTGTCCGCATCCAGCGCGACCGAAATTCCGCAGTTGCCGTCGTTGCCGTCAGGACTTCGTCACCGTCGCCTTGTTGATCACCACGGTCGCGTTCGGCGCGGTGTTCTGCGTGGTCGGGTCGGCGGGCTGGGCGCCGGCGGCGGCGATCTTCTGCAGCACCTTCATGCCCGCCTCCGAGACCGTCCCGAACGGGGCGTACTGGGGCGGCAGCGGGCTGTCCTTGTAGACCAGGAAGAACTGGCTGCCGCCGGTGTGCTTCTGACCGGTGTTGGCCATCGCCACCGTGCCCGCCGGGTACGTGTTGGCCTTCAGGCTCTTGTCCTTCAGGTTCTCGTCCGGGAGCGTGTACCCCGGCCCGCCCATGCCGGTGCCCTGCGGGTCGCCGCACTGGAGCACGTAGATACCGCTCGTGGTCAGGCGGTGGCACTTGGTGTGGTCGAAGTAGCCCTTGCCCGCCAGGAAGTCGAACGAGTTCACGGTGTGCGGGGCCGCCGCCGTCTTCAGCGCGACGTCGATGTCACCGCACGTCGTCGCGAGCTTCATCGTGTACTTCGCCGACGTGTCGATCGTCATCGCCGGCTCCTTCTTCCAGCTCAGCTTCTTCGCCGAGCCGGCCGCCGGCTTCGCGCACGGGTCCGAAGCCTTGCTGGTCGGCGAGGCGCTGGGGGTGATGTCGGCGCCCGCCTTGGCCTTGTCGTCGCCGCCCTTCAGCACATCGGTCGTGTACAGCGCGACACCTCCGATCACGATCACGCCGAGTACCGACGCGATCACGGAGTTGCGCACACGGGCCTTGCGCCGCGCGCTGGTGCGCCGCTGCTGCTGCCGCAAGAACTTCTCCCGGGCGAGCTGACGCCGCCGCTGCTCCTGGCTGACCACCGGGTTTTCTCCTCATGCGTGTCGTGTGTCGACCGGTACGCGTGCGTCCTCGTGAGCCGACCGCTGCGTGTAGCCCCGTACCGTATATGGGTTCGCTGAGGAAACGGCAGCGCCGGTAGGCTCTGGACCACAGCTTGTGGTCACCCGTATCGACACAACGAAGGACGATCGTGCTCATTGCCGGGTTCCCCGCCGGGGCCTGGGGGACGAACTGCTATCTCGTCGCCCCCGCCGCCGGTGAGGAGTGCGTGATCATCGACCCCGGCCACCAGGCCGCCGAAGGCGTCGAGGAAGCACTGAAGAAGCATCGGCTCAAGCCCGTCGCCGTCGTCCTCACCCATGGCCACATCGACCACGTGGCCTCGGTCGTCCCGGTCTGCGGCGCACACGGCGTACCGGCCTGGATCCACCCCGAGGACCGGTACATGATGAGCGACCCCGAGAAGTCGCTCGGCCGGTCCATCGGCATGCCGCTGATGGGCGAGCTGACCGTGGGGGAGCCGGACGACGTCCGGGAGCTGGCCAACGGCACCACCCTCGAACTGGCGGGCCTCGAGTTCTCCGTCGCGCACGCGCCGGGCCATACCAAGGGGTCGGTGACCTTCCGGATGCCCGAGACCGCCGACATCCCGTCGGTGTTCTTCTCCGGGGATCTGCTGTTCGCCGGCTCCATCGGACGCACCGACCTGCCGGGCGGATCCATGGAGGACATGGTCGAGTCGCTGGCCCGCGTGTGCCTGCCGCTCGACGACTCCACCGTGGTGCTGTCCGGCCACGGCCCCCAGACGACCATCGGCCAGGAGCGCGCCACCAACCCCTATCTGCGGGAAGTGGCCGCAGGCCGCCGAGATCGCGGCGCCTCACCGGCTCCCCGACGAGGAATGTGACGAGAGACTTCCGTGACCACTTTCAAGGCCCCCAAGGGCACGTACGACCTGCTGCCGCCGGACAGCGCCAAGTTCCTGGCCGTCCGCGAGGCGATCGCCGCGCCGCTCAGGAGCTCCGGCTACGGCTACATCGAGACGCCCGGTTTCGAGAACGTGGAGCTGTTCGCGCGCGGTGTCGGTGAGTCCACCGACATCGTGACGAAGGAGATGTACGTCTTCGAGACGAAGGGCGGCGACAAGCTGGCCCTGCGTCCGGAGACCACCGCCGCCGTGCTGCGCGCGGTGCTGGAGGCCAACCTGCACAAGACGGGCAACCTCCCGGTGAAGGTCTGGTACTCGGGCTCGCAGTACCGCTACGAGCGCCCGCAGAAGGGCCGGTACAGGCACTTCTCCCAGGTCGGCGCCGAGGCGATCGGCGCGGAGGACCCGGCCCTGGACGCCGAGCTGATCATCCTGGCCGACCAGGCGTACCGCTCGCTGGGCCTGCGCGACTTCCGCATCCTGCTGAACTCGCTGGGCGACAAGGAGTGCCGGCCGGTGTACCGGGCCGCGCTGCAGGACTTCCTGCGCCGCCTGGACCTGGACGAGGACACGCGCCGCCGCGTCGACATCAACCCGCTCCGGGTCCTCGACGACAAGCGCGAGTCGGTGCAGAAGCAGCTCACCGGCGTCCCGCTGCTGCGCGACTACCTGTGCGACGCGTGCAAGGCGTACCACGAGGAGGTCCGCGAGCTGATCACCGCGGCGGGCGTGTCCTTCGAGGACGACCCGAAGCTGGTGCGCGGTCTGGACTACTACACCCGCACCACCTTCGAGTTCGTGCACGACGGTCTGGGCTCCCAGTCCGCCGTGGGCGGCGGCGGCCGTTACGACGGCCTGTCCGAGATGATCGGCGGCCCGGCGCTGCCGTCCGTCGGCTGGGCCCTCGGCGTCGACCGCACGGTCCTCGCCCTGGAGGCGGAGGGCGTGGAGCTGGACCTGCCCCCCACCACGTCGGTCTACGCCGTCCCGCTCGGCGAGGAGGCCCGCCGCGTGCTGTTCGCGAAGGTCACCGAACTGCGCAAGGTCGGCATCACGGCGGACTTCTCGTACGGCGGCAAGGGTCTGAAGGGCGCCATGAAGAACGCCAACCGCAGCGGGGCCCGCTACGCGATCGTGGCCGGGGAGCGCGACCTCGCCGACGGCGTCGTCCAGCTCAAGGACATGGAGTCCGGCGAGCAGACGGCGATCGGCGTGAACGAGGTCGTGGCGGAACTGGAGTCCCGGCTCGGCTAGTAGGGCAACGAGAGGGCGCCGGGGCGACCCCCGGCGCCCTCTCACTGTTCCAGCAAGCCGTACCGCATGGCGTGGGTCACGGCCGCCGTCCGGTCGTCCACCCCCAACTTGCCGAAGGCCCGCTACAGTTGGGTCTTCACCGTTGACTCGCCGATGTACGGCCGACGTCCGATCTCCCCGTTCGTGCAGCCCTCCGCCACCAGCCGCAGTACCGCCCTCTCCCGCTCCGACACCGGGGCCGTTCCGGCTTGGTCCGCAGCCGGTCCACCAGGCGGGCCGCCACCGCCGGGACCAGCACCCTCTCGCGCGGGCGCGGGTAGTAGCGGGCGAAGTGCCGTACCCTCTCGCTCACCGTCAACTCGGCGGGCGCCGATTCGTCCTGTCAGACGATTCCCCCACGGGACCTCCACGCGCGCGTGCCCGTCGCCGGGTCCGCACCGGGGACCGACACCTCGCCCCCGTCCCGTGACCGATGGCCCTGAAGGATCCCCACCGTCGTGCTCTTGCCCGCGCCGTTGGGCCCGAGCAGGCCGAACACCTCACCGCGCCGGATACCGAGGTCGAGACCGTCCACCGCGGTGACGCCCCCGTACCGGTTCCGCAGCCCCCGGACGTCCACCGCGAGTTCGTTCGCGTGTGCTGTCATGCCCTCGAATATCGGCCGGAACCGAACGATCCGTGACCACCGTGCGTACCTCCTTATGTCCTTCGAACGGTGGACACACACGTGCGTGCGGCACAATGAGCCGTACCCGAAGATGGTCCAACTCTCAAATGACGGAATCGGCGTGATGAGCAAGACGACAGTCAACGACGTCTCCACGGAGTCCGGTCCCGAGCGTGCCGCCGACGGCCCGCGCACGGTGGGCGGCAGCCGTGCCTTCGCCCTCCTCCTGGTGATCACCGGCGCGGCCGGGCTGCTGGCCGCGTGGGTCATCACGCTCGACAAGAACAAGATCCTCGAAGCGAAGATCGCCGGGAAGACGTTCACACCCGGGTGCAGCGTCAACCCGATCGTGTCCTGCGGCAGCGTCATGGAGAGCAAGCAGGCCGCCGCCTTCGGCTTCCCGAACCCCTGGCTCGGCCTGGTCTGCTACGGCATCGTCATCTGCGTCGGCATGAGCCTGCTGGGCCGCGCCCGCTTCCCCCGCTGGTACTGGCTGACCTTCAACTTCGGCACGCTCTTCGGCGTCTGCTTCGTCACCTGGCTGCAGGTCCAGTCGCTGTACGAGATCAACGCGCTGTGCCTGTGGTGCTCGCTGGCCTGGGTCGCCACGATCACCATGTTCTGGTACGTGACCTCGTTCAACGTCCGCAACGGCTTCCTGCCCGCGCCGGGCTGGCTCAAGCGGTTCCTCGCCGAGTTCACCTGGGTCGTCCCGGTCACCCACTGCGGCGTCATCGCCATGCTGATCCTGACCCGCTGGGGCAGCCAGCTCTGGGCCTGACCCCCCGGCCCGGCCGCGTTGTCAGTGCGGTGATTTAGGGTTTTGAACGTGGAACCCGACCTGTTCACCGCCGCAGCGGAACAACGCCAGGAGACGGACCCGGCAGCGAGCCCCCTGGCGGTGCGCATGCGCCCGCGCACCCTCGACGAGGTCGTGGGCCAGCAGCATCTGCTGAAGCCCGGCTCTCCGCTGCGCCGGCTGGTCGGCGAGGGTTCCGGCGGGCCCGCCGGACCCTCCTCGGTGATCCTCTGGGGCCCGCCCGGCACCGGCAAGACCACCCTCGCCTACGTGGTCTCCAAGGCGACGAACAAGCGGTTCGTGGAGCTGTCCGCGATCACCGCGGGCGTCAAGGAGGTCCGTGCGGTCATCGACGGCGCCCGCCGCGCGACCGGCGGCTTCGGCAAGGAGACCGTCCTCTTCCTGGACGAGATCCACCGCTTCAGCAAGGCCCAGCAGGACTCCCTGCTCCCGGCGGTCGAGAACCGCTGGGTGACCCTGATCGCGGCCACCACGGAGAACCCGTACTTCTCGGTGATCTCGCCCCTGCTGTCCCGTTCGCTCCTGCTGACCCTCGAACCCCTCACCGACGACGACGTCAGGGGCCTCCTCAAGCGCGCCCTGTCCGACGACCGCGGCCTGAAGGACGCCGTCGCCCTCCCCGAGGACACCGAGGAACACCTGCTGCGCATCGCCGGCGGAGACGCCCGCCGCGCCCTGACCGCCCTGGAGGCCGCCGCCGGAGCGGCCCTGGACCAGGGCGAGAGCGCGATCAGCCTGGAGACGCTGGAGCAGACGGTCGACCGGGCCGCGGTCAAGTACGACCGCGACGGCGACCAGCACTACGACGTCGCCAGTGCCCTCATCAAGTCCATCCGGGGCTCCGACGTCGACGCGGCCCTGCACTACCTGGCCCGCATGATCGAGGCCGGCGAGGACCCCCGCTTCATCGCCCGCCGCCTGATGATCTCCGCCAGCGAGGACATCGGCCTGGCCGATCCGAACGCCCTGCCCATCGCGGTCGCCGCGGCCCAGGCCGTCGCCATGATCGGCCTCCCCGAGGCCGCCCTGACCCTCAGCCACGCCACCATCGCCCTCGCGCTCGCCCCCAAGTCCAACGCGGCGACCACCGCGATCGGCGCCGCCATGGAGGACGTACGCAAGGGCCTGGCCGGCCCGGTCCCGCCGCACCTGCGCGACGGGCACTACAAGGGCGCCGCCAAACTCGGCCACGCCCAGGGGTACGTGTACCCGCACGACCTGCCCGAGGGCATCGCCCAGCAGCAGTACGCACCGGACGCCCTGAAGGACCGCGAGTACTACACCCCGGGCCGGCACGGCGCCGAGGCGCGGTACGCGGACGCGGTGGAGTGGACCAGGAAGCACCTCGGTCGCAGACGGTCCTGAGCGCCCTGTAGACTTCCCCGGAGTGCTGAGTCCCGTGCTGTCAGAGCGGGACAGCCAGCCGGAGCGCCATCCTCCCCGGATGGACTCCAGGAGCGTCGCGCACCGTCGAACGGTGTCGCGGGCAACCCATCACCACCCGGAGTTCCGGGAGCGGTCGGTGGGTCACTCGCGTGCTGCATGTATGTGCCCAGACCAGGGAAGCGGCTGCCCGGCAGGTCCCCTCGGGACCCGGCGGGTTTTCCCGGCTGCGGATGCGACCTCCCTAATCCTGACGAGCCGAACACTACGAAAGAGACGAAAGACAGTGGCGAACCAGTCCCGCCCCAAGGTCAAGAAGTCGCGTGCCCTCGGCATCGCGCTGACCCCGAAGGCCGTCAAGTACTTCGAGGCCCGTCCCTACCCGCCGGGTGAGCACGGCCGTGGCCGCAAGCAGAACTCGGACTACAAGGTCCGTCTGCTGGAGAAGCAGCGTCTGCGCGCGCAGTACGACATCTCCGAGCGCCAGCTGGTCCGCGCCTACGAGCGCGCGTCCAAGGTCCAGGGCAAGACCGGTGAGGCCCTGATCGTGGAGCTCGAGCGCCGTCTCGACGCCCTGGTCCTGCGTTCGGGCATCGCCCGCACCATCTACCAGGCCCGTCAGATGGTCGTCCACGGCCACATCCAGGTCAACGGCCAGAAGGTCGACAAGCCGTCCTTCCGCGTCCGCCCGGACGACGTCGTGCAGGTCCGCGACCGTTCCAAGGACAAGACGCTCTTCCAGATCGCCCGCGAGGGTGGCTTCGCCCCCGAGGGTGAGACCCCGCGCTACCTGCAGGTGAACCTCAAGGCCCTGGCGTTCCGCCTGGACCGCGAGCCGAACCGCAAGGAAGTTCCGGTCATCTGCGACGAGCAGCTCGTCGTCGAGTACTACGCCCGCTGACCCCGGTCACGGCGTAAGGCCTCAGCCCGCCGTCTCCCCGCCCGGCCCCGCCGGGCGGACGAGGCGGCGGGTTCGCTTTTCGCTCTCCGTGCCTCGGCCGGCCTTCTCGCCTCCCGCGCCCGGACTACTCGCTCTCCGTGCCGCGCCCGGTCT
>NZ_JBVJVY010000017.1:133378-149462 GCF_055603265.1 Streptomyces sp. NPDC037288 | reverse complement strand
TGCCGCTCTGCGCGCCGTGGCCGGCTTCCTCGCCTTTGGTGCCTCGGCTGGTCTTCCCGCTGTCGGCGCCGCGGCCGGCCTTCTCGCCTTCGCGCGCGGTCTTCCCGCTTTCCGTGCCGCGCTCGGTCTTGCCGCTCTGCGCGCCGTGGCCGGCTTCCTCGCCTTTGGTGCCTCGGCTGGTCTTCCCGCTGTCGGCGCCGCGGCCGGCCTTCTCGCCTTCGCGCGCGGACTATCCGCTTTCCGTGCCGCGCCCGGACTATCCGCTTTCCGTGCCGCGCGCGGACTATCCGCTTTCCGTGCCGCGCGCGGACTATCCGCTTTCCGTGCCGCGCGCGGACTACCCGCTCTCCGTGCCGCGCCCGGTCTTCCCGCCCTCCGCGCCATGCCGGGCATTCCCGCCCTCCCTGCTCCGCCCGGCTCTCTCGCCCTCCGTGTCGCGCCCCGTCTCTCCGCCCTTCGTGCCGCGCCCGGCATCTGCGCCCGCCACGGCCCGCCCGGCCTTGCCGTCCTCCTGTGGTGCCGGCCCGCGTGGCGTGGGGAGGGCGCTCAGGGGCCGTACCGCGCCCTGTCTCAGTGCGCGGGTCACGGCCGCCGTACGGTCCAGCCGGGCTCCCTCCCGCACGCACTCCTCGTACCGCGCGTCCCCCAGTGCCTGCCGTGCCATCGCCTCGCAGCGTTCGTGCGGGGCGTTGAAGTACGCCGAGCCGAACAGGGGCAGCCCCACCGACGGCCAGATCCGGCCCGCCGCGCCCTGGAGCAGCGCTGCCTCGGCCGGCTCGCCCTGGGTCGCCGTCACCAGTGCCAGCAGTTCCATGGACAGCACCGAGCCGAGCAGGTCGTGGAAGGCGTGTGCGTTGCGCAGGCAGTCCGCGAGCAGCTCCCGTGCCCTGTCCTGGGCGCCGTCCTGCCAGGCGGCGTACGCCAGCACGTACAGCGCGTACGAACGCGCCCAGCGCTCCCCGTGGTCCTCGCACACCCGGCGCACGTCCTCGCACATCCGCACCGCGTCCGGCAGGTCCCCCTGGAAGGCCCGCGTCATCGCCAGCTCCACCTGGCCCATCAGCACGTTGCTGTTGAGTTCGCCGATCTCCTGGTAGCGGTGCAACGCCGACCGCAGCAGCGTTTCTGCACGGGCCATGTCATCGGTGACCAGGGCCAGACAGCCGGTGCGGTGCTCCGCGTACGCCACCGCCGCCGGATCCGCGGCCCGCTCGGCCTGCTCCCGGCACTCCTGCAGTGCCGCCAGGGCCGGCACGGTGTCGCCCTGGAGGATCGCCACGTAGCCAAGCACCCACAGCGCCTTCAGCCGCGACTGCTCGTACCCCGACTCCAGCTCCACGCAGCGCGTCAGCCAGCGGCGGCCCTCCGCGAGCCGCCCGCAGCCGACCCAGCAGAACCACAGGGACCCGGCCAGGTACTGGCCGAGGTGGGCTCCCTCCGGCTCCGAAAGACAGCACTCGAGGGCCGCCCGCAGGTTGGGCAGCTCCGCCTCGACCCGCGCGGCGACCTGGCCCTGCCGGGGCGAGAACCAGTCCAGCTCGCACCAGGTCGCCAGGCCCAGGTACCAGTCCCGGTGCCGCCTGCGCAGCCGCCCCGCGTCCCCGATCCCGTCAAGCCACTCGGCGCCGTAGGCCCGGACCGTGTCCAGCATCCGGTAGCGGGGGCCGGCCGGCGTCTCCTCGCGGGTCACGACCGACTGGGCCAGCAGCTCCGACAGCACGTCCAGGACGTCCTCGCCGGGCAGCCCGTCCCCGCTGCACACATACTCGGCCGCCTCCAGATCGAAGGTCTGCGCGAACACCGACAGCCGCGCCCACAGCAGCCGCTCGGCGGGCGTGCACAGCTCATGGCTCCAGCCGATCGCCGTGCGCAGCGCCCGGTGCCGGGACGGGGGGCCACCGGGGACCGGGAGCGGTGCACTCTCCCAGCCGCCCGTGGCCAGCAGCCGGAACCGGTCGTCCAGCCGCTGCAGCAGCTGGGCCGGGGACAGCGCCCGCAGCCGCCCGGCCGCCAGCTCCAGCGCCAGCGGAATCCCCTCCAGCCGGCGGCACAGCTCGCGCACCACGGGGCCGTCGGACAGCTTCAGCCCCTGCTCCCGGGCCCGGTCCGTGAACAGTTCCACCGCCTCGTCCTCGCCGAGCGGCGCCAGCGGGAGCAGCCGCTCGCCCGCCAGCCCCAGCGGGCGCCGGCCCGCGGCCAGCACGCGCAGCCGCGGCAGCTTCCGCAGCAGGTCGGCCGTCAGCTCGGCACAGGCCTCCACCAGGTGCTCGAACCCGTCCAGCACCAGCAGGACCGGGCGGCCGGCGAGATGCTCCAGCAGCGTCTCCCGGGGCGGCCGGGAGGTGTGGTCGGTCAGACCCAGCGCCTCCGCGACCGCGTACTCCACGAACTGCGGATCGCGCACCGCCGCCAGCTCCACCCGCCCGGACCCCGGCTCCCACCCGGCGGCGGCCCGCGCGGCCAGCCGGGACTTGCCGACGCCGCCGACCCCGGTGACGGTCACCAGCCGGGCCCGGCCGAGGGCGGTGGTCAGCTCGGCGAGTTCGGCGGAGCGCCCGACGAACGTGGCCAGTTCCAGGGGTGGTTCGCCGCCGGGGAAGGGATCTGGGCGCTGAGGACCTCGCATGGGACACGGAGCGTACTGAAGTGTGTTCAGCGCGTACAATCGCTTCCCTCAACTCCGCTCCCGCGGCCCGGATAATCCGGTACGGAGCCCCGGCCCCGGCGCGATAGGCTCGGACTCGACTTTTCGATGGTGAGGCACGTTTCAGGGAGCGGGTGCGCACAGTGTCCGGTGGAGAGGTGGCCGGGATCCTGGTGGCCGTCTTCTGGGCGATCCTGGTCTCCTTCCTCGCGGTGGCTCTCGCGAGGCTGGCCCAGACGCTCAAGGCGACGACCAAGCTGGTGGCGGACGTGACCGACCAGGCCGTCCCGCTGCTCGCCGACGCCTCTCAGGCGGTGCGCTCCGCGCAGACCCAGATCGACCGCGTCGACGCGATCGCCTCCGACGTCCAGGAGGTCGCGTCGAACGCCTCCGCGCTGTCGACCACCGTCGCCTCCACTTTCGGCGGCCCGCTGGTCAAGGTCGCGGCCTTCGGCTACGGCGTCCGCCGGGCGCTGGGCGGCCGCAAGGAGGACGTGCCCGCGAAGGCGCCCCGGCGTACGGTGATCGTGGGCCGCACGGTCCCCGCCGCACGACGCAAGCGGAAGTAAGGACTGAGACCGAGCGATGTTCCGCCGTACGTTCTGGTTCACCACCGGTGTCGCCGCCGGTGTGTGGGCGACCACCAAGGTCAACCGCAAGCTGAAGCAGCTGACCCCGGAGAGCCTCGCCGCGACCGCGGCGAACAAGGCCCTGGAGACCGGTCAGCGGCTGAAGGACCGCGCGGTGGGCTTCGCCCTCGACGTCCGCGACAACATGGCCCAGCGGGAAGCCGAGCTGGAGGAGGCCCTCGGGATCCACGAGAACCCCGAACTCCCCGCACCGCGGCGGTACGCCGCCATCGAGACCCACCGCAGCGACGACCGCAGCGACAACAGCACACCGAAGTACACCGAACCCCCGATGTACTCGTACAACCGGAATGAGGACCACTGATGGAGTCGGCCGAGATTCGCCGCCGCTGGCTGAGCTTCTTCGAGGAGCGCGGGCACACCGTCGTCCCTTCGGCGTCGCTCATCGCGGACGACCCGACTCTGCTCCTCGTCCCCGCCGGCATGGTCCCCTTCAAGCCCTACTTCCTGGGTGAGGTCAAGCCGCCGTTCCCGCGCGCCACCAGCGTGCAGAAGTGCGTGCGCACGCCCGACATCGAAGAGGTCGGCAAGACCACGCGCCACGGCACGTTCTTCCAGATGTGCGGCAACTTCTCCTTCGGTGACTACTTCAAGGAAGGCGCCATCAAGTACGCCTGGGAGCTGCTCACCACGCCCCAGGACAAGGGCGGTTACGGCCTGGAGCCGGAACGCCTGTGGATCACCGTCTACAAGGACGACGACGAGGCCGAGCGCATCTGGCACGAGGTCGTCGGGGTGCCGAAGGAGCGCATCCAGCGCCTCGGCATGAAGGACAACTACTGGTCCATGGGCGTCCCCGGCCCCTGCGGCCCCTGCTCCGAGATCAACTACGACCGCGGCCCCGAGTTCGGCGTCGAGGGCGGCCCCGCCGTCAACGACGAGCGGTACGTGGAGATCTGGAACCTCGTCTTCATGCAGTACGAGCGGGGCGAGGGCATCGGCAAGGACAACTTCGAGATCCTCGGGGACCTGCCGAGCAAGAACATCGACACGGGCCTCGGCCTGGAGCGGCTCGCCATGATTCTGCAGGGCGTGCAGAACATGTACGAGATCGACACCTCCATGGCCGTCATCGAGAAGGCCACCGAGCTGACCGGCGTCCGCTACGGCGACGCCCACGCCTCGGACGTGTCCCTGCGCGTGGTCACCGACCACATGCGTACGGCCACCATGCTCATCGGCGACGGCGTCACCCCCGGCAACGAGGGCCGTGGCTACGTCCTGCGCCGCATCATGCGCCGCGCCATCCGCAACATGCGCCTGCTCGGCGCCACCGGTCCGGTCGTCAAGGACCTGGTCGACACCGTGATCGGCATGATGGGCCAGCAGTACCCCGAGCTGATCACCGACCGTGAGCGCATCGAGAAGGTCGCCCTCGCCGAGGAGAACGCCTTCCTCAAGACGCTGAAGGCCGGCACCAACATCCTCGACACCGCCGTCACCGAGACCAAGCAGGCCGGTTCCACCGTCCTGCCCGGCGACAAGGCGTTCCTGCTCCACGACACCTGGGGCTTCCCGATCGACCTCACCCTGGAGATGGCCGCCGAGCAGGGCCTCTCGGTGGACGAGGACGGCTTCCGCCGCCTGATGAAGGAGCAGCGGGAACGCGCCAAGGCCGACGCCCAGGCCAAGAAGACCGGCCACGCCGACATGGGCGCCTACCGCGAGATCGCCGACACCGCCGGCGAGACCCACTTCATCGGCTACTCCGACACGGAGGGCGAGACCACCATCGTCGGCATCCTGGTCGACGGGGTCTCCTCCCCGGCCGCCACCGAGGGCGACGAGGTCGAGATCGTCCTGGACCGCACCCCGTTCTACGCCGAGGGCGGCGGCCAGATCGGCGACACCGGCCGGATCAAGGTCGACTCCGGTGCCGTCATCGAGGTCCGCGACTGCCAGAAGCCGGTCCCGGGTGTGTACGTCCACAAGGGCGTCGTCCAGGTCGGCGAGGTGACCGTCGGCGCCAAGGCCCACGCCTCCATCGACGCCCGCCGCCGCAAGGCCATCGCCCGCGCCCACTCGGCCACCCACCTGACCCACCAGGCCCTGCGCGACGCCCTCGGCCCGACGGCCGCCCAGGCCGGTTCCGAGAACCAGCCCGGCCGCTTCCGCTTCGACTTCGGCTCCCCGTCCGCCGTCCCGACGGCCGTGATGACCGACGTCGAGCAGAAGATCAACGAGGTGCTCGCCCGCGACCTGGACGTGCACGCCGAGGTCATGGGCATCGACGAGGCCAAGAAGCAGGGCGCCATCGCCGAGTTCGGCGAGAAGTACGGCGAGCGGGTCCGCGTGGTCACCATCGGCGACTTCTCCAAGGAGCTGTGCGGTGGCACGCACGTGCACAACACCGCCCAGCTGGGCCTGGTGAAGCTGCTCGGCGAGTCCTCCATCGGCTCCGGTGTCCGTCGTATCGAGGCCCTGGTCGGGGTCGACGCCTACACCTTCCTCGCCCGCGAGCACACGGTCGTCAACCAGCTGACCGAGCTGCTCAAGGGCCGCCCGGAGGAGCTCCCGGAGAAGGTCTCCTCGATGCTCGGCAAGCTGAAGGACGCCGAGAAGGAGATCGAGAAGTTCCGCGCCGAGAAGGTGCTGCAGGCCGCCGCCGGTCTCGCCGGGTCCGCCAAGGACGTACGCGGTGTCGCCGTGGTGACCGGTCAGGTCCCGGACGGCACCACCCCCGACGACCTGCGCAAGCTGGTCCTCGACGTGCGTGGCCGCATCCAGGGCGGCCGGGCCGCCGTGGTCGCCCTCTTCGCGGTCAACAACGGCAAGCCGCTCACGGTCATCGCCACCAACGACGCCGCCCGCGAGCGCGGCCTCAAGGCCGGTGACCTGGTCCGTACCGCGGCCAAGACCCTCGGCGGCGGCGGTGGCGGCAAGCCGGACGTCGCCCAGGGCGGTGGCCAGAACCCGGCCGCCGTCGGCGAGGCCGTCGACGCTGTCGAGCGCCTCGTCGCCGAAACCGCCAAGTGACGGCTGAGTAAGGAAGCGGTCGGAAATGCGCAGAGGACGTCGACTTTCGATCGACGTCGGGGACGCCCGCATCGGGGTCGCCTCGTGTGACCCCGATGGGATCCTCGCCACACCGGTGGAGACCGTCCCCGGCCGGGACATCCCCGCCGCTCACCGCCGCTTGCGGCAACTGGTGGAGGAGTACGAACCGATCGAGGTCGTCGTAGGCCTCCCTCGCTCCCTCAAGGGGGGCGAGGGCCCGGCCGCCGTCAAGGTCCGCGCCTTCGCCCAGGAGCTGGCCAAGGGCATCAAGCCGGTGCCGGTGCGCCTGGTGGACGAGCGGATGACGACCGTGACGGCCAGTCAGGGACTGCGCGCTTCCGGTGTGAAGTCCAAGAAGGGCCGGGCCGTCATCGATCAGGCCGCCGCCGTCATCATCCTGCAGCAGGCCCTCGAATCCGAACGGGTGTCAGGTAAAGCACCCGGCGAGGGCGTCGAAGTGGTCATCTGATCGCGATACGGTAACGTTCCGCGCGATGCGCCGGTGTTCGAACAGCCGACGCACAACAAGAGGCGGAACGGAAGCGAGGCCCACCGGTCACGCGGCCGGTCGGCCTCGCGGCTCTAGGGGATCGATGACTGAGTATGGCCGGGGCCCTGGCTCCGAACCGTGGCATCCGCAGGACCCGTTGTTCGGGGACGGCGGATGGGAAGGGCAGCAGGCCCATGTGGGTCAGCAGTCTGCCTACGGCGGCCAGCCGCAGCACTACCCGCAGCAGCCGCAGTACGGCGACTGGAGCCAGGAGCAGCAGTCCGGGTACGGCAACGAGCAGTACCAGTTCCACGGCGAACAGGGTCAGCAGCAGTTCACCGGCCACACCCAGCAGCAGTACCCGCACCACGGCGGCTGGGACGCGACCGGTACCCACGGCCAGGCGCCGTACGCCGCCGACCCCGGCGACCCGTACGGCCAGCAGCCCGTCGCCTACGGCGGGGAGCAGCCCGACTTCTACGGCACCGAGGACGCCTACCCGCCGCCGCAGCCGCCTGGCCGCAGGCGCACCGAGGCCGAACCGGAGCAGGAGACCGCGCCCGCCGAGGAGGAGCACCCCTTCTTCACCGGAGGCGGCGGTGAGGACGACGACGGCGAGGAGCACGAGCTCCAGAGCCGCCGGGACCGGCGCGGCAAAGGGAAGAAACCCGCCAAGAAGGGTCAGAAACGCCGCACCGGTTGCGCATGCCTGGTGGTGTGCCTGGTGTTCGGCGGAGGCCTCGGCGGGGTCGGATACTTCGGCTACAGGTTCTACCAAAATCGTTTCGCCCCGGCCGCGGACTACGCGGGCAGTGGAAACGGCGAGCAGGTCACGGTCGAGATCCCCAAGGGCGCGGGTGGATGGGACATCGGCCAGAAGCTGAAGGAGGAGGGCGTCGTCGAGAGCGCGGCCGCGTTCGTGTCCGCACTGCAGGCGAACCCTGAGGGCAAGACACTCCAGGACGGTGTCTACACCCTGGAGAAACGGATGTCCGCTGCGAGCGCGGTGGAACTGATGCTCAGCCCGAAGAGCCGCAGCAACCTGATCATCGCCGAGGGGCTTCGCAACACGGCGGTCTACAGTCTGATCGACAAACGCGTCGGGGCGGCGGCGGGTACGACGGCGAGCGTTGCGAAGAAGGATTACAGGAGCCTCGGGTTGCCCGCCTGGGCGCTGGACCACACGAACCTGAAGGATCCGCTGGAAGGCTTCCTCTACCCCTCCAGTTACGCGGTCACCAAGGGCCAGAAACCCGAGGCCGTGCTCAAGGAGATGGTGTCCCAGGCCACCGCCGAGTACAAGGAACTGGGCCTGGAGAACAAGGCCAAGGCCCTCGGCCTCGACGGCCCCTGGCAGTTGCTCACCGTGGCGAGCCTGGTGCAGGCCGAGGGTACGAGCCACGACGATTTCCGCAAGATGGCGGAGGTCGTCTACAACCGCCTGGAGCCGGACAACCCGCAGACCTACGGGCGGCTGGAGTTCGACTCCACGTACAACTACGTGAAGAACCAGAGCAAGATCGACCTGAGCATCGCCGAGCTGCGCAGGTACAACAACCCCTACAACACCTACTTCTCCAAGGGCCTGCCACCCGGCCCCATCGGAAACCCCGGCGAGGAAGCGCTCAAGGGCGCGCTCGACCCGACGAACGACGGCTGGTACTACTTCATCTCGATGGACGGCAAGACCAGCAAGTTCACCAAGACGCTCGAGGAGCACGAGAAGCTCGTCAACGAGTGGAACGCGTCGAGGAAGAAGAGCTGACGACGGGCGCCGTCAGCTCCCTGAGGCGGGATCGTCCGGCATGGGTCCTCGGTAGTCTTCGCCTGGATACAGAAGCTCAAGGACGGGTTCCATGGCATCGAAGGTAGTTGACGCCCGCCGGGCCGCCGTGCTCGGCAAGCCCATCGCCCACTCCCTCTCGCCGGTGCTGCACCGGGCCGCGTACCACGAGATGGGGCTCAGCGAGTGGTCGTACGACCGCTTCGAGGTGGACGAGGCCTCTCTGCCCGGCTTCTTCGAGAAGCTCGGGCCGGAGTGGGCGGGGCTGTCACTGACGATGCCGCTGAAGCGGGCGGTCATCCCGTTGCTGGACGAGATCAGCGAGACGGCCGCCTCCGTCGACGCGGTCAACACGGTCGTCTTCACCGAGGACGGCCGCCGGCTCGGCGACAACACGGACATCCCCGGCATGGTGGCCGCCCTGCGCGAGCACGGCATCGAGCAGGTCGACTCCGCCGCGATCCTCGGCGCCGGCGCCACCGCCTCCTCCGCGCTCGCCGCCCTGGCCCGGATCTGCACCGGCGAGGTCGTCGCCTACGTCCGCAGCGAGGCCCGCGCCGCCGAGATGCGCCGGTGGGGCGAACGGCTCGACGTCGAGGTGCGCACGGCGGACTGGGCTGATGCCGCGCAGGCGCTGCGTGCCCCGCTGGTCATCGCCACCACGCCCGCCGGTACGACCGACGCCCTCGCCACCGCGGTACCCGAGCGTCCCGCCACCCTCTTCGACGTGCTCTACGACCCCTGGCCGACCGAGCTGGCTGCCCGCTGGTCCATGTTCGGCGGCGCCGTGGTCAGCGGGCTCGACCTGCTGGTCCACCAGGCCGTCCTCCAGGTCGAGCAGATGACCGGCCGCTCCCCGGTGCCCCTCGAGGCCATGCGCCACGCCGGTGAGCAGGCGCTCGCGGCGCGCTGAACGCCCACCGGCACGTCCGTCTGCTGGACCGGCGGCCGGACAACGGCCAGGTCGTGGGAGGATCGGAGGTGGCGGACCGGGGTCGCGCACCCGGTCGCGCCGTCGCCGTACGCGAGGATGTGCGTACGCAGGGCAGTACCGGGCGCGAACACTGAGGAGCACCGTTGAGCAGGCTGCGTTGGCTGACCGCGGGGGAGTCCCACGGCCCGGCACTTGTCGCGACGCTGGAGGGCCTTCCCGCCGGCGTGCCGATCACCACGGAGATGGTGGCGGACCACCTGGCGCGGCGGCGGCTCGGTTATGGCCGCGGTGCGCGGATGAAGTTCGAGCGGGACGAGGTCACCTTCCTGGGCGGTGTCCGGCACGGTCTGACCCTCGGCTCCCCGGTGGCGGTCATGGTGGGGAACACCGAGTGGCCCAAGTGGGAGCAGGTCATGGCGGCCGACCCGGTCGACCGGGAGATCCTCGACGGGCTCGCCCGTAACGCGCCGCTGACCCGCCCGCGGCCCGGCCACGCCGACCTCGCCGGCATGCAGAAGTACGGCTTCGACGAGGCCCGCCCGATCCTGGAGCGCGCCTCGGCCCGTGAGACGGCGGCCCGGGTGGCGCTGGGCGCGGTGGCCCGCTCCTACCTGAAGGAGACGGCCGGTATCGAGATCGTCTCGCACGTCGTCGAACTGTGCTCCGTGAAGGCTCCGCAGGGCGTGTACCCCACGCCGGCCGACGTCGAGAAGCTGGACGCCGACCCGCTGCGCTGCCTGGACGCGGACGCCTCGAAGGCGATGGTCGCGGAGGTGGACCAGGCCCACAAGGACGGCGACACGCTCGGCGGCGTGGTCGAGGTGCTGGCGTACGGCGTACCGGTCGGCCTGGGCTCGCACGTGCACTGGGACCGCAAGCTGGACGCCCGTCTCGCCGGCGCCCTGATGGGCATCCAGGCGATCAAGGGCGTCGAGATCGGTGACGGCTTCGAGCTGGCCCGGGTGCCGGGCTCCAAGGCGCACGACGAGATCGTCAGCACGCCCGAGGGCATCCGCCGCGTCTCCGGCCGCGCCGGTGGCACCGAGGGCGGCCTGAGCACGGGCGAGCTGCTGCGGGTGCGCGCCGCGATGAAGCCGATCGCTACCGTGCCGCGCGCCCTGAAGACGGTGGACGTCAGCACCGGAGAGGCCGCCCAGGCCCACCACCAGCGTTCCGACGTCTCGGCCGTGCCCGCCGCGGGCATCGTCGCCGAGGCCATGGTCGCGCTCGTGCTCGCGGACGCGGTGGCGGAGAAGTTCGGCGGCGACAGCGTCGTCGAGACCCGGCGCAACGTGCGGTCGTACCTCGACAACCTGCAGATCCGGTGAGCGCCGTGCCTGCGGTCGTACTCGTCGGCCCGATGGGCGTCGGCAAGTCCACCGTCGGCCGGCTGCTCGCCGAGCGCCTCGGCCTCGGCTACCGGGACACCGACGAGGACATCGTGGCCACCGAGGGCCGCACCATCGCCGAGATCTTCGTCGACGACGGCGAGCCCGTCTTCCGCGCGATCGAGAAGCGGGCGGTGCATGCCGCGCTCGCCGAGCACGAGGGCGTCCTCGCGCTCGGCGGCGGGGCGATCCTGGACGCCGACACGCGCGCGCTGCTCGCCGGGCACCGGGTGGTCTACCTCTCGATGGACGTGGAGGAGGCCGTCAGGCGCACCGGCCTGAACGTGGCCCGGCCGCTGCTCGCGGTCAACCCGCGCAAGCAGTGGCGCGAGCTGATGGAGGCCCGGCGGCACCTGTACGAGGAGGTCGCCACCGCCGTCGTACCGACGGACGGCCGCACCCCCGAAGAGGTCAGCCAAGCGGCCCTCGACGCACTGGAGTTGAAGGAAGCATGAGCGAGTCAGTCACTCGGATCCAGGTCGCCGGCACCGCGGGCACCGACCCCTACGAGGTGCTGGTCGGCCGCCGACTCCTCGGTGAACTGGCCGGGTTGATCGGACCGAAGGCCAAGCGGGTCGCGGTGATCCACCCCGAGGCGCTGGCCGAGACCGGTGACGCGCTGCGCGCCGATCTGGCCGAGCAGGGCTACGAGGCGATCGCCATCCAGGTGCCGAACGCCGAGGAGGCCAAGACCGCCGAGGTCGCCGCCTACTGCTGGAAGGCGCTGGGCCAGTCGAACTTCACCCGCTCCGACGCGATCGTGGGGGTGGGCGGCGGTGCGACGACGGACCTGGCCGGGTTCGTGGCGGCGACCTGGCTGCGCGGGGTGCGCTGGATCGCCGTCCCGACCACGGTGCTGGCGATGGTGGACGCGGCGGTCGGCGGCAAGACCGGCATCAACACCGCCGAGGGCAAGAACCTGGTGGGTGCCTTCCACCCGCCGGCCGGCGTGCTGTGCGACCTGGCCGCGCTGGACTCCCTCCCGGTCAACGACTACGTCTCCGGACTCGCCGAGATCATCAAGGCCGGTTTCATCGCCGACCCGGCGATCCTGGACCTCATCGAGGCCGACCCCGAGGCCGCCCGGACCCCGGCGGGCCCGCACACGGCGGAGCTGATCGAGCGCTCGATCCGGGTGAAGGCCGAGGTCGTCTCCAGCGACCTGAAGGAGTCGGGGCTGCGCGAGATCCTCAACTACGGCCACACGCTCGGCCACGCCATCGAGAAGAACGAGCGCTATCAGTGGCGGCACGGCGCCGCGGTCGCGGTCGGCATGCACTTCGCCGCCGAACTGGGCCGTCTGGCGGGCCGGTTGGACGACGCGACGGCGGACCGGCACCGTGCGGTCCTGGAAGCGGTCGGCCTGCCGCTGTACTACCGCTACGACCAGTGGCCCAAGCTGCTGGAGACGATGAAGGTCGACAAGAAGTCCCGCGGCGACCTGCTGCGCTTCATCGTCCTGGACGGCCTGGCCAAGCCCACCGTTCTGGAAGGCCCCGACCCGGCCGTCCTGCTCGCCGCGTACGGCGAGGTCGGGCAGTAAGTCCCCGACTGTTCCGTCCGTCCGATTCCCCTTCCGGAACGGGCACTTCGAGCCGCCCCCGGTCGTTTCACCAAACGACGGCCGGGGACGGTACCGTTCGGCAAGCAGCGGGTTAACCTCTGCTACCAGCACGAATTGCCTGTACGAGACGGAGTGGCAACGGATGCAGCACGCAGTGGGGTCTCCGCTGCCGCCGCCCCACCAGCCGGGGCAGATGCCGCATGTCGGCTGGGTGTCGGCCGCGCACCACCCGGGCCCGCATCGGGGAGCCTCCCAGGGGCCCGCCCCCGCCCCCGTGCCTCCGCCGCCGGTCTTCCCGGCCCCGGCCGGTGCCGTCCCGCCGACGCCCCCGCCGCCTCCCGCGCCCCAGTCCCCGGCCCCGCAGCCCGCCGCGCCGCCGGCCCCCGACACCACCGGTCATGTCCCGCTGCCGCCCGGCGGCCCGGTAGGCGTACCCGCGCCGCCGCCGGCTGCCGCCGCGGCCCCCGACCCGGCGACCACCACTCTGGCCGTCCTGCTGATCGGCCCGGCCGGTGCGGGCAAGACCAGCGTCGCCAAGTACTGGGCCGACCACCGTCGCGTGCCGACCGCGCACATCAGCCTGGACGACGTGCGCGAATGGGTCCGTTCGGGCTTCGCCGACCCCCAGTCCGGCTGGAACGACAACTCCGAGGCCCAGTACCGCCTGGCCCGCCGCACCTGCGGTTTCGCCGCCCGCAACTTCCTCGCCAACGGCATCTCCTGCATCCTCGACGACGCCGTCTTCCCGGACCGCCCGGTCGTCGGCCTGGGCGGCTGGAAGCGGCACGTCGGCCCCGGTCTGCTCCCGGTCGTCCTGCTGCCCGGCCTGGACATCGTCCTGGAGCGCAACGCCGAGCGCACCGGCAACCGCCGGCTCACCGACGAGGAGGTCGCCCGTATCCACGGCCGCATGGCCGGCTGGTACGGCTCGGGCCTCCCGATCATCGACAACTCCCAGCTGGACATCCCGAGCACGGCACACGTACTGGACGAGGTCCTGGCGAGGGCGATAGCAAGCCCACCGAGCTGGTGAACAAGAGGTGAGTGGTCCCACTCAAGGGGCGCGGGGAACGGCGCGACAAGCCCCCACGCACCCGCACCCGGCGATCCACAGGAACTACCCCCGCAAACCCCACTCGGCCCCTAAAAACCGGCACAATCCGGTCAAAACTCCTACGCTCGTCTCATGTCAGAGGTGTACGCGACCCGCCGATCCCGGCTGAGAGACCACTTCACCGCGGCCGGCACCGCGGCAGCGCTCGTCACCCGCCCGGCCAACGTGCGCTACCTGGCCGCCGCGGCCCCGCAGGGCTCCGCACTGCTGCTCGGCAGGCGCGAGGACCTCCTCGTATGCGCCGGCCCGCCCGACGACCGCCCCTACGAGGGCCGGCCCGACGAGAACCTGCGCCCGCACGTCCTGCCCACCGGTGGTGACGCCGCCGTCGCGGCGGCCGGCCTCGCCGTGGCCCAGGGCGCCGACTCCCTGGCGGTGGAGGAACACCACCTCACCGTGGCCCGGCACAGAGCCCTGACCTCCGTCGCCCCGGGTCTGCGCGTCACGGACCTCGGCGGAGCCGTCGAGCAGCTCAGGGTGGTCAAGGACGAGGAGGAGATCTCCTGTCTCCGCATCGGCGCCGAGATCGCCGACCAGGCCCTCGGCGAGCTGCTGGAGTCCATCCTGGTCGGCCGTACCGAGCGGCACCTCGCGCTGGAACTGGAGCGCCGCCTGGTGGACCACGGGGCCGACGGGCCCGCCTTCCCCACCTCGGTCGCCACCGGACAGAACTCCGGCCGCCGCGGCCACCGCCCCACCGACCGGCGCGTGGAGGAGGGCGACTTCCTCACCGTGTGCCTGGGTGCGACCTATCGCGGATACCGCTGCGAGATCGGCCGTACCTTCGTGATCGGCACCTCGCCCGCCGACTGGCAGATCGAGCTCTACGACCTCGTCTTCGCCGCCCAGCGCGCCGGACGCGAGTCCCTGGCACCCGGCGCCGGATACCGTGACGTGGACCGTGCGGCGCGCCAGGTACTGGACTCGGCCGGCTATGCGGAGGCCCTGCCACCGCTGACCGGACACGGCGTCGGACTCGAAATCGACGAGGACCCGCAGTTGGCGCCCGCGGCCATGGGTAAACTGGACGCTTGCGTGCCGGTCACCGTCGAACCGGGGGTCCACCTCCCGGGCCGGGGCGGCGTCCGGATCGATGACACGCTCGTCGTACGCCCCGAGGCGGACGGCGGACCCGAGCTACTCACCATCACGACCAAGGAGCTGCTCGCCCTCTAGGCAGTGGCGTGCGCCGGGGTCGTACGTCAGTCCAGGAGATTCCGCAACCGTGGCTTCCACGAACGACCTCAAGAACGGCATGGTGCTCAAGCTCGAAGGCGGCCAGCTCTGGTCCGTCGTCGAGTTCCAGCACGTCAAGCCCGGCAAGGGCCCGGCCTTCGTGCGCACCAAGCTCAAGAACGTGCTCTCCGGCAAGGTCGTCGACAAGACCTTCAACGCCGGTGTCAAGGTCGAGACGGCCACCGTCGACAAGCGCGACATGCAGTACTCGTACAAGGACGGCGACTACTTCGTCTTCATGGACATGGAGACGTACGACCAGCTGCACATCGACCCGAAGGCCGTCGGCGACGCCGCGAACTTCCTGATCGAGGGCTTCACGGCCGTCGTCGCCCAGCACGAGGGCGAGGTGCTCTTCGTCGAGCTGCCGGCCGCTGTCGAGCTGACCATCCAGGAGACCGAGCCGGGCGTCCAGGGTGACCGCTCCACCGGTGGCACCAAGCCCGCCATCCTGGAGACCGGCCACCAGATCCAGGTCCCGCTCTTCATCACCACCGGTGAGAAGATCAAGGTCGACACCCGTACGAGCGACTACCTCGGCCGGGTGAACAGCTAACCGTGGCTGCCCGCAACACGGCCCGCAAGCGCGCCTTCCAGATCCTCTTCGAGGGCGACCAGCGCGGCGCCGACGTCCTGACGGTCCTCGCTGACTGGGTCCGGCTCTCCCGGTCCGACACCCGGCAGCCGCCGGTCAGCGAGTACACGATGCAGCTGGTCGAGGGCTACGCGGAACACGTGAGGCGCATCGACGAGCTGATCGCCCAGTACGCGGTCGGCTGGACGCTCGACCGGATGCCGGTCGTGGACCGCAACATCCTACGGCTGGGCGCGTACGAGCTGATCTGGGTCGACGAGACCCCGGACGCCGTCGTCCTGGACGAGATGGTGCAGCTGGCCAAGGAGTTCTCGACGGACGAGTCGCCCTCGTTCGTGAACGGTCTGCTGGGCCGGCTGAAGGAGCTCAAGCCTTCGCTCCGCCGGGATTAGCCGACGGCGCGCTGCGCTTGCCCAGTCGGGAAAAGGGGCGCCGTGGGACTGGGGCAGCCGAGTGGCCTTGGGGCCGTCTGTGGTTGCTCGCGCAGTTCCCCGCGCCCCTTGGGCATGTTCGCGCCCCGGCGCCCACAAGGCGCCGCCACGGTCGCAAAAACGCCGCCGGGGGGGGGGGGGGGGGGGGGGGTCTCCCCCCCCCGCAGGAAAGTTTTTTCCCGGGGCCCGACGGGGGGGCGCCCCTTTTTTTTTGGGCCCAGGTAGGGGGGGGGTTGAGGCTGCGGAGACCCCAATCCC
>NZ_JBVJVY010000017.1:92157-133368 GCF_055603265.1 Streptomyces sp. NPDC037288 | reverse complement strand
CCAACAAAAAAACACAAACAAACCAAAACAAACCCGCAGGGGGGCCGCCACCCCCCCCCCCCCCCCCCCCCCCCCCCCCCCCACGTTTCTGCTCAGGTGCCGCAGGCGGTCACGCCTCTTCGTGCGTGGCCACGGCGCGGCGGGCGTCGGCGTCCAGGACGCCCCAGCTGATCAGCTGCTCGGTGAGGACCGAAGGGGACTGGTCGTAAATGACGGCGAGCGTGCGCAGATCGTCCTGGCGGATGGAGAGCACCTTGCCGTTGTAGTCACCGCGCTGGGACTGGATCGTCGCCGCGTAGCGCTGCAGCGGGCCCGCCTTCTCGGCCGGCACGGTGGCCAGCCGCTCCAGGTCGAGGACCAGCTTCGGCGGCGGCTCGGCCGCGCCGCCCGGCGTGGTGCCCGGCAGGAGCTCCTGCACGGGAACGCCATAGAAATCGGCCAGCTCGGCAAGCCGCTGGACGGTCACCGCACGGTCGCCACGCTCGTAGGACCCGACCACCACGGCCTTCCAGCGCCCCTGGGACTTCTCCTCGACACCGTGGAGGGAAAGGCCCTGCTGGGTGCGGATGGCCCGGAGCTTGGCCCCGAGCTGTTTGGCGTATTCGCTGGACATATAGCTCCCCGGACACTGTGTCGACGCGGCCGGAGGGTGTTCCCGCCGCGCGGCTGGTAACTCACTGTGAGGTTACGCAGCGTGACTCTCGTGCGTCAAGCCGAATGGTCCACACCGACTCTTCCGTGGTAGTGGCAACCGGTTGCGCCAAGGGGGTGATCGGGGACCTCTCCATGACCTGGTACGGTGGATGGCGCAAATCCGACGTCCTTTAAGGTCCGTCCCGTGAGGCGGAGAAGGGGGTCCGTTTCGTATGGACAAGCACGACTCGCCCGCGCAGGCGTCCGATGCGCGGCCCGTTCTCGAAGGCCCTGACATCGCGCGGGTACTGACCCGTATCGCCCACGAGATCGTCGAGCGCGCCAAGGGCGCCGACGACGTGGTGCTCCTCGGCATTCCCACCCGGGGCGTCTTCCTCGCCCAGCGGCTCGCCGTCAAGCTGGAGCAGATCACCGACCGCAAGGTCCCGGTCGGCTCCCTCGACATCACCATGTACCGCGACGACCTGCGCATGCACCCCCCGCGTGCGCTTGCCCGCACCGAGATCCCCGGTGACGGCATCGACGGCAAGCTGGTCGTCCTCGTCGACGACGTGCTCTTCTCCGGCCGCACCATCCGCGCCGCGCTCGACGCCCTGAACGACATCGGGCGCCCCCGTGCGGTCCAGCTCGCGGTCCTGGTCGACCGAGGCCACCGCGAACTGCCGATCCGCGCCGACTACGTCGGCAAGAACCTCCCCACGTCGCTGCGGGAGACGGTCAAGGTCCAGCTCGCCGAGGAGGACGGTCGCGACACCGTGCTGCTCGGTGTGAAGGCCGGTCAGTAGCAACTCAGGCGCCGGGCTGCTCCGGCATGCCCACACCTGCGCCGATTTGCCCCATATCTCCTGAATGAACTGCCTTACGGAGCCTGACAGATGCAGCGTCATCTCATCTCGGCCGCCGACCTCACCCGCGGCGACGCCGTCCTGATCCTCGACACCGCCGAGGAGATGGCCCGGGTGGCCGACCGGCCGATCAAGAAGCTGCCGACCCTGCGCGGCCGCACGATCGTCAACCTCTTCTTCGAGGACTCCACGCGCACCCGGATCTCCTTCGAGGCCGCCGAGAAGCGCCTGTCCGCCGACGTCATCAACTTCTCCGCCAAGGGCTCCAGCGTCTCCAAGGGCGAGTCCCTGAAGGACACCGCCCAGACCCTGGAGGCCATGGGCGTCGACGCCGTCGTCATCCGGCACGGCGCCTCCGGGGCCCCGTACCGCCTCGCCAACTCCGGCTGGATCGACGCGGCCGTGATCAACGCCGGTGACGGCACCCACCAGCACCCCACCCAGGCCCTGCTGGACGCCTTCACCATGCGCCGCCGCCTGGTCGGCCGGGACGCCGGTCTCGGCCAGGACCTCGGCGGCAAGCGCGTCACCATCGTCGGCGACGTCCTGCACAGCCGGGTCGCCCGCTCCAACGTCGACCTGCTGCACACCCTCGGCGCCGAGGTCACCCTCGTCGCCCCGCCCACCCTGGTGCCGGTCGGCGTCGAGACGTGGCCCTGCGAGGTGTCGTACGACCTCGACAGCGCGCTGCCCAAGTGCGACGCCGTGATGATGCTCCGCGTCCAGCGCGAGCGGATGAACGCCGCCTTCTTCCCGACCGAGCGCGAGTACTCCCGCCGCTACGGCCTCGACGGCGACCGCATGGCCAGGCTGCCCGAGCACGCCATCGTGATGCACCCCGGCCCGATGGTGCGCGGCATGGAGATCACCGCCGAGGTCGCCGACTCCGACCGCTGCACCGCCGTCGAGCAGGTCGCCAACGGCGTCTCCATCCGGATGGCCGTCCTGTACCTGCTGCTCGGCGGCAACGAGCCCGCCCAGACCCGCACTGAGGAGAAGTAAGACCATGAGCAAGATCCTGATCCGTGGTGCGAGGGTGCTCGGCGGCGAGCCGCAGGACGTGCTGATCGACGGCGAGGTCATCGAGGCGGTCGGTACGGGTCTGTCCGCCGACGGTGCCGAGGTGATCGAGGCCGGCGGCAGGGTACTGCTGCCGGGCCTGGTCGACCTGCACACCCATCTGCGCGAGCCGGGCCGAGAGGACTCCGAGACCGTCCTGACCGGCACCCGCGCGGCGGCGAGCGGCGGCTACACCGCCGTCTTCGCCATGGCCAACACCTTCCCGGTCGCCGACACCGCCGGTGTCGTCGAGCAGGTCTACCGGCTCGGCCAGGAGCACGGCTACTGCGATGTGCAGCCCATCGGCGCCGTCACCGTCGGCCTGGAGGGCAGGAAGCTCGCCGAGCTGGGCGCCATGCACGAGTCCGCCGCCGGGGTCACCGTCTTCTCCGACGACGGCAAGTGCGTGGACGACGCCGTGATCATGCGCCGCGCCCTGGAGTACGTGAAGGCCTTCGGCGGCGTCGTCGCCCAGCACGCCCAGGAGCCGCGGCTGACCGAGGGCGCCCAGATGAACGAGGGGGTCGTCTCCGCCGAGCTGGGCCTGGGCGGCTGGCCGGCCGTCGCCGAGGAGTCGATCATCGCCCGCGACGTGCTGCTGGCCGAGCACGTCGGCTCCCGCGTCCACATCTGCCACCTGTCGACCGCCGGCAGCGTCGAGATCGTCCGCTGGGCCAAGTCCCGCGGCATCGACGTCACGGCCGAGGTCACCCCGCACCACCTGCTCCTCACCGACGAGCTGGTGCGGACGTACAACCCCGTCTACAAGGTCAACCCGCCGCTGCGCACCGAGCGGGACGTGCACGCCCTGCGCGCGGCCCTCGCGGACGGCACGATCGACATCGTCGCCACCGACCACGCCCCGCACCCGCACGAGGACAAGGACTGCGAGTGGGCCGCCGCCGCCATGGGCATGGTCGGCCTGGAGACCGCGTTGTCAGTGGTCCAGGAGACCATGGTCGACACGGGTCTGCTGGACTGGGCCGGCGTCGCCGACCGTATGTCCGTCAAGCCCGCGCAGATCGGACAGGCCACCGGGCACGGCCGTCCCGTCTCGGCTGGTGAGCCCGCCAACCTCACCCTCGTCGACACGGAATACCGTGGCCGGGTGGACCCCGCGGGCTTCGCCTCGCGCAGCCGCAACACCCCCTACCAGGGGCGTGAGCTGCCGGGCCGTGTGACGCACACGTGGCTGCGGGGCAAGGCCACGCTCGTCGACGGGAAGCTCACGTGACACCTGTAATCCTGCTGGCCGAGGCCAAGAGGTCGGCCGAGGTCACCGACTGGCCGGCCCGCATCGGCTGGCTCGTCGGACTCCTGCTCTTCATCGCGCTCGTCTACTGGCTGATGCGCGAGGGCTGGAAGTGGCGCGGCACCCTCCAGAGCGACATCCCGGAGCTGCCCAGCGCGCCGGACGAGACCGGCCCGGTGAGACTGGGCATGAGTGGCCGCTACCACGGCTCCACCACCGCCGGGCAGTGGCTGGACCGCATCGTGGCCCACGGCCTGGGCACCCGCAGCCGGGCCGAGCTGACCCTGACGGAGCAAGGCCTGGAGGTCGAGCGTCCCGGAGCGACCGACTTCTTCGTCCCCGCCGCCGCACTGCGCGGAGCCCGGCTGGACAAGGGCATCGCCGGCAAGGTCCTCACCGAGGGCGGACTGCTGGTGGTGACCTGGGAGCTCGGAGACAAGCTGATCGACTCCGGCTTCCGCTCCGACCGGGCGGCCGAGCACACCGAGTGGGTCGACACCCTGAACCAGATGATCAACGACACGGAAGGCGCACGATGACGACCTCCACCAGGGGAAGCTCCTCTCAGAGGAACAAGGTGCTTCCCGCCGTACTCGTCCTGGAGGACGGCCGCATCTTCCGCGGCCGTGCCTACGGGGCCGTGGGGGCGACCTTCGGCGAGGCCGTGTTCTCCACCGGCATGACCGGCTACCAGGAGACCCTGACCGACCCGTCGTACGACCGGCAGATCGTGGTCGCGACCGCCCCGCAGATCGGCAACACGGGCTGGAACGACGAGGACGACGAGTCCAAGCGCATCTGGGTCTCCGGATACGTCGTGCGCGACCCCGCGCGCGTGCCGTCCAACTGGCGGGCCAAGCGCTCGCTGGACGACGAGCTGGAGCGGCAGGGCGTGGTCGGCATCTCCGGCATCGACACCCGCGCCCTGACCCGCCATCTGCGTGAGCGCGGCTCCATGCGCGCCGGCGTCTTCTCCGGTGAGGCGATCGCCCCCGACTCCGAGCTCCTCGCGCGCGTGCAGGCTCAGCCGCACATGAAGGGCGCGAGCCTCTACGAGGAGGTCGCGACCAAAGAGGCCTACGTCGTCCCGGCGATCGGCGAGAAGAAGTTCACCGTCGCCGCGATCGACCTCGGCATCAAGGGCATGACCCCGCACCGCATGGCCGAGCGCGGCATCGAGGTCCACGTCCTGCCCGCGACCGCCACCGCCGCCGACGTGTACGCCGTCAGCCCGGACGGGGTCTTCTTCTCCAACGGCCCCGGTGACCCGGCGACCGCCGACGGCCCCGTCGCCCTCATGTCCGCCGTCCTGGAGCGCAGGACGCCGCTCTTCGGTATCTGCTTCGGCAACCAGATCCTCGGCCGCGCGCTCGGCTTCGGCACGTACAAGCTGAAGTACGGCCACCGGGGCATCAACCAGCCGGTCCAGGACCGTACGACCGGCAAGGTCGAGGTCACCGCGCACAACCACGGCTTCGCCGTGGACGCGCCGCTCGACAAGGTCAGCGAGACCAGGTTCGGCCGCGCCGAGGTCTCGCACGTCTGCCTGAACGACAACGTCGTGGAGGGGCTGCAGCTGCTCGACCAGCCGGCCTTCTCCGTCCAGTACCACCCCGAAGCGGCAGCGGGCCCGCACGACGCCGCCTACCTGTTCGACCGCTTCGTTTCCCTGATGGAGGGCCAGCGTGCCTAAGCGCACCGATATCCAGTCCGTCCTGGTCATCGGCTCCGGCCCGATCGTCATCGGCCAGGCCGCCGAGTTCGACTACTCCGGCACGCAGGCGTGCCGCGTGCTCAAGGCCGAGGGCCTGCGCGTGGTCCTCGTCAACTCCAACCCGGCGACGATCATGACCGACCCGGAGATCGCCGACGCCACCTACGTCGAGCCGATCACCCCGGAGTTCGTCGAGAAGATCATCGCCAAGGAGCGCCCGGACGCCCTGCTGCCCACCCTGGGCGGCCAGACGGCCCTGAACACCGCCATCTCGCTGCACGAGAACGGCGTCCTGGCCAAGTACGGCGTCGAGCTGATCGGCGCCAAGCCCGAGGCGATCCACAAGGGCGAGGACCGCGACCTGTTCAAGGAGGTCGTGGAGGAGGTCCGCAAGAAGATCGGGCACGGCGAGTCCGCCCGCTCGGTGATCTGCCACTCCATGGACGATGTCCTCAAGGGCGTCGGGACGCTCGGCGGCTACCCGGTCGTCGTCCGCCCGTCCTTCACCATGGGCGGCGCCGGCTCCGGCTTCGCGCACGACGAGGAGGAGCTGCGCCGCATCGCGGGCCAGGGCCTCACGCTCTCCCCGACCACCGAAGTGCTCCTGGAGGAGTCCATCCTCGGCTGGAAGGAGTACGAGCTGGAGCTGATGCGGGACAAGCACGACAACGTCGTGGTCGTCTGCTCCATCGAGAACTTCGACCCGATGGGTGTGCACACCGGTGACTCGATCACCGTCGCCCCGGCGATGACGCTGACCGACCGCGAGTACCAGATCCTGCGCGACATCGGCATCGCGGTGATCCGCGAGGTCGGCGTGGACACCGGCGGCTGCAACATCCAGTTCGCGGTGAACCCCGAGGACGGCCGCGTGATCGTCATCGAGATGAACCCGCGCGTGTCGCGGTCCTCGGCCCTCGCCTCCAAGGCCACCGGCTTCCCGATCGCGAAGATCGCCGCCAAGCTGGCCGTCGGCTACACCCTGGACGAGATCCCGAACGACATCACCCAGGAGACCCCGGCCTCCTTCGAGCCCACGCTCGACTACGTCGTCGTCAAGGCCCCACGGTTCGCGTTCGAGAAGTTCCCGCAGGCCGACAGCACCCTCACCACCACCATGAAGTCGGTCGGCGAGGCCATGGCCATCGGCCGCAACTTCACCGAGGCCTTCCAGAAGGCGCTGCGCTCGCTGGAGAAGAAGGGCAGCCAGTTCACCTTCGTCGGCGAGACGGGCGACAAGGAAGCCCTGCTGCGTGAGGCCGTACGGCCCACCGACGGCCGGATCAACACGGTCATGCAGGCCATCCGCGCGGGCGCCACGCCCGAGGAGGTCTTCGAGTACACGAAGATCGACCCGTGGTTCGTGGACCAGCTCTTCCTGATCAAGGAGGTCGCGGACGAGCTGGCCGAGGCGCCCGAGCTGACCCGCGAGCTGCTCGCCGAGGCCAAGCGGCACGGCTTCTCCGACCAGCAGGTCGCCGAGATCCGCGGCCTGCGCGAGGACGTCGTCCGCGAGGTCCGGCACGCCCTCGGTATCCGCCCGGTCTACAAGACGGTCGACACCTGCGCCGCCGAGTTCGCGGCCAAGACGCCGTACTTCTACTCCTCCTACGACGAGGAGACCGAGGTCGCCTCCCGTGAGAAGCCGGCCGTCATCATCCTGGGCTCGGGTCCGAACCGCATCGGGCAGGGCATCGAGTTCGACTACTCCTGTGTGCACGCCTCCTTCGCGCTGTCCGACGCCGGGTACGAGACCGTGATGGTCAACTGCAACCCGGAGACCGTCTCCACGGACTACGACACCTCCGACCGGCTGTACTTCGAGCCGCTGACGCTGGAGGACGTGCTGGAGATCGTGCACGCCGAGCAGCAGGCGGGCCCGGTCGCCGGTGTGATCGTGCAGCTGGGCGGGCAGACCCCGCTGGGCCTGTCGCAGGCGCTGAAGGACAACGGCGTGCCGATCGTGGGCACGTCCCCGGAGGCGATCCACGCGGCCGAGGACCGGGGTGCCTTCGGCCGGGTGCTGGCGGAGGCGGGGCTGCCGGCGCCGAAGCACGGCACGGCCACCACGTTCGAGGAGGCCAAGGCCATCGCCGACGAGATCGGCTACCCGGTCCTGGTCCGGCCGTCGTACGTCCTCGGCGGACGCGGCATGGAGATCGTCTACGACGAGACCCGGCTCGCCGCCTACATCGCCGAGTCGACCGAGATCAGCCCCTCCCGGCCGGTCCTCGTCGACCGCTTCCTGGACGACGCCATCGAGATCGACGTCGACGCCCTGTACGACGGCGAGGAGCTGTACCTCGGCGGCGTCATGGAGCACATCGAGGAGGCCGGCATCCACTCCGGCGACTCGGCGTGCGCCCTGCCCCCGATCACGCTGGGCGGCTTCGACATCAAGCGGCTGCGCGCCTCCACCGAGGCCATCGCCCGCGGCGTCGGCGTGCGCGGCCTGATCAACATCCAGTTCGCGATGGCCGGCGACATCCTCTACGTCCTGGAGGCCAACCCGCGCGCCTCCCGTACGGTCCCCTTCACCTCCAAGGCGACCGCGGTGCCGCTCGCGAAGGCCGCCGCCCGCATCTCGCTGGGCGCGACCATCGCCGAGCTGCGTGCCGAGGGCCTGCTGCCGAACAACGGCGACGGCGGCGAGCTCCCACTCGACGCGCCGATCTCCGTCAAGGAGGCCGTCATGCCGTGGTCGCGCTTCCGCGACATCCACGGCCGCGGTGTCGACACCGTCCTCGGCCCGGAGATGCGCTCCACCGGCGAGGTCATGGGCATCGACTCCGTCTTCGGCACGGCGTACGCCAAGTCGCAGGCGGGTGCCTACGGCCCGCTGCCCACCAAGGGCCGCGCGTTCATCTCGGTCGCCAACCGCGACAAGCGCTCGATGATCTTCCCGGCGCGCGAGCTGGTCGCCCATGGCTTCGAGCTGATGGCCACGTCCGGCACCGCCGAGGTCCTCAAGCGCAACGGCATCAACGCCACGGTCGTGCGCAAGCAGTCCGAGGGCACCGGTCCGAACGGCGAGAAGACCATCGTCCAGCTCATCCACGACGGCGAGGTCGACCTCATCGTCAACACCCCGTACGGCACCGGCGGCCGCCTCGACGGCTACGACATCCGTACGGCCGCGGTGGCCCGCTCCGTGCCGTGCCTGACGACCGTCCAGGCGCTCGCGGCGGCCGTCCAGGGCATCGACGCCCTCAACCACGGTGACGTGGGCGTCCGCTCGCTCCAGGAACACGCGGAACACCTGACCGCGGCCCGCGACTAGCAGCCCTGAGGGGGACATCGGAAACGGTGTCCCCCTCTTCGTGAGGACCCCAGAGGACTTTCTAGATGTACGAGCTATTCTTCCGTCTGGTTTTCAAACGGATGGACCCGGAGAAGGCCCACTACCTGGCCTTCCGCTGGATCCGCCTCGCCGTCCGCATTCCCGTGCTGCGCACCCTCGTCGCGGCCGCCCTCGCACCCCGCTACAAGGAACTGCGCACGGAGGCCTTCGGGCTGCGCATGCACGGCCCCTTCGGGCTCGCCGCCGGCTTCGACAAGAACGCCGTCGCGATCGACGGAATGTCGATGCTGGGCTTCGACCACGTCGAGATCGGCACGGTCACCGGCGAGCCGCAGCCCGGAAACCCCGGGAAGCGGCTGTTCCGGCTGGTCGCGGACCGCGCGCTGATCAACCGCATGGGCTTCAACAACGACGGCTCGCTGGCCGTCGCCGCCCGCCTCGCGACCAGGGAGCCGGTCTTCCGGACCGTCGTCGGCGTCAACATCGGCAAGACGAAGACCGTCCCGGAGGCGGAGGCCGTCGCCGACTACGTGAAGTCCGCCGAGCGCCTCGCCGCGTACGCGGACTACCTGGTCGTGAACGTCTCCTCGCCGAACACGCCCGGCCTGCGCAACCTGCAGGCCACCGAGGCCCTGCGCCCGCTGCTGAGCGCCGTCCGCGAGGCCGCCGACCGCACGGTCGCGAACCGGCGCGTCCCGCTGCTGGTGAAGATCGCGCCCGACCTCGCCGACGAGGACGTCGACGCCGTCGCCGACCTGGCCGTGGAACTGGGCCTGGACGGCATCATCGCCACCAACACCACCATCGCCCGCGAGGGCCTCGGCCTGAAGTCGGCACCTTCGCTGGCGAAGGAGGCCGGCGGCCTGTCCGGCGCCCCGCTGAAGGCGCGTTCCCTGGAGGTCCTGCGCCGTCTGTACGCGCGCGTGGGCGACCGGATCACGCTGGTCGGGGTCGGCGGCATCGAGACCGCCGAGGACGCCTGGCAGCGCATCCTGGCGGGTGCCACGCTGGTCCAGGGGTACAGCGCGTTCATCTACGAGGGTCCCTTCTGGGCCCGGGCGATCCACAAGGGCCTCGCCGCCCGCCTGCGCACCAGCCCGTACGCCACCCTCGCCGACGCGGTCGGCGCCGACGTGAGGAAGCCCGCATGACTCTTCTGGAGCCCTTCGGCGCCCGGTTGCGCCGTGCCATGGACGAGCGCGGCCCGCTGTGCGTCGGCATCGACCCGCACGCCTCCCTGCTCGCCGAGTGGGGTCTGAACGACGACGTGGCCGGGCTGGAGCGGTTCAGCCGCACGGTCGTCGAGGCGGTGGCCGACCGGGTCGCCGTGATGAAGCCGCAGAGCGCCTTCTTCGAGCGCTTCGGCTCCCGCGGTGTCGCCGTCCTGGAGACGGTCGTCCAGGAGGCGCGCGCGGCCGGCACCCTGGTCCTGATGGACGCCAAGCGCGGCGACATCGGCTCGACCATGGCCGGGTACGCCGAGGCCTACCTGCACAAGGACGCCCCGCTGTTCTCCGACGCCCTGACCGTCTCGCCGTACCTGGGCTACGGCTCGCTCAGCCCGGCCGTCGCGCTGGCCCGGGAGAGCGGCGCCGGCCTGTTCGTGCTGGCGCTCACCTCGAACCCGGAGGGCCCCGAGGTCCAGCACGCCGTCCGCACCGACGGCCGCACCGTGGGCGCGACCATGCTGGCCCACCTGGCCGCCGAGAACGCGGGGGAGGAGCCGCTGGGCTCCTTCGGCGCCGTCGTCGGCGCCACGGTCGGCGACCTGTCGTCGTACGACCTCGCCATCAACGGACCGCTCCTCGCGCCCGGAGTCGGTGCGCAGGGCGCGACGCCGGCCGACCTTCCGAAGGTGTTCGGGTCGGCGCTGCGCAACGTCGTGCCGAACGTCAGCCGGGGTGTGCTGCGGCACGGTCCCGACGCCGGGGCGCTGCGCGCGACCGCCGAGCGCTTCGCGGAGGAGATCCAGGCCGCCGTCGCGGGCGCCTGAGTCCTGAGAGGTGCGCCCCGGCGAGCGGTGTCCCGGCGACTTGAGTGTGAATACATCCTCAAATCGAGGGCATTATGTCGGAAATGTCCGGCCTGGCGGAGGCTGACCAGGACTTTTCCGCTGTTCTCGCTGACTCTGGCGGCCTTGACCGCTAGTCTCCGAGCTGTGGGGGCACCCCCACACCCATTAGGTAGTGGGGGAGAACGGGCGAAGCGTGTTGCTCGTAGCTCCCCAGGTGTGGGGCGACTAGGTTCCTCACCGGTCCGTATCCGACAGTTCGACATCCGAGGTGACGTAGGCGTGGCTCTTCCGCCCCTTACCCCCGAACAGCGCGCAGCCGCGCTCGAAAAGGCCGCCGCGGCTCGCCGGGAGCGGGCCGAGGTCAAGAATCGACTCAAGCACTCCGGCGCCTCCCTGCACGAGGTCATCAAGCAGGGCCAGGAGAACGACGTCATCGGCAAGATGAAGGTCTCCGCACTGCTCGAGTCCCTGCCGGGCGTGGGCAAGGTCCGCGCCAAGCAGATCATGGAGCGTCTGGGTATCTCCGAGAGCCGCCGCGTGCGCGGTCTCGGTTCCAACCAGATCGCTTCCCTGGAGCGTGAGTTCGGCAGCACCGGCTCCTGAGTCCGGCGCCTGCCGGACCGGGAGTCCCGGGCACTCCGGGATTGCTGGAATAATCGCTGCATGAGTGAACGTCCGCGGCTGACCGTGCTCTCCGGCCCCTCGGGGGTCGGCAAGAGCACGGTCGTCGCCCATATGCGCAAGGAACACCCCGAGGTCTGGCTCTCGGTGTCGGCCACCACCCGCAAGCCGCGTCCCGGCGAGCAGCACGGAGTCCACTACTTCTTCGTCACCGACGACGAGATGGACAAGCTGATCGCCAACGGCGAGCTGCTGGAGTGGGCCGAGTTCGCGGGCAACCGCTACGGCACGCCCCGTGCGGCCGTGCTGGAGCGGCTGGAGAAGGGTGAGCCGGTGCTGCTGGAGATCGATCTCCAGGGTGCCCGGCAGGTCCGGGAGTCGATGTCCGACGCCCGCCTGGTGTTCCTGGCTCCGCCCTCCTGGGAGGAGCTGGTGCGCAGGCTGACCGGCCGGGGCACCGAGCCGCCCGAGGTCATCGAGCGCCGTCTGGAGGCGGCCAGGACCGAGCTGGCGGCCGAGCCGGAGTTCGATACGACCTTGGTCAACACCTCCGTCGAGGACGTGGCGCGCGAGCTGCTAGCCTTGATGGACGTCGTGTGATCGTGACTGTGATCACGTCGACTGAATCTTTCCCACCCATCGGAAGGTAGAGCGTGTCCTCTTCCATCACCGCGCCCGAGGGCATCATCAACCCGCCGATCGACGAGCTTCTCGAGGCAACCGACTCGAAGTACAGCCTCGTGATCTACGCGGCCAAGCGTGCCCGCCAGATCAACGCGTACTACTCGCAGCTCGGCGAGGGTCTCCTCGAGTACGTCGGTCCGCTCGTCGACACCCATGTCCACGAGAAGCCGCTCTCGATCGCCCTGCGTGAGATCAACGCGGGTCTGCTGACGTCCGAGGCCATCGAGGGCCCCGCCCAGTAGTACGCGGAGGAGTGCGCAGTAGTACTTTCAGACTGCGAACGACTTATCCACAGGCCCGGCAGTCGCACTGCCGGGCCTGTGGTGTGTCATTGGGTGTGCAGGGTTCCGAGTCCGGGGAGTGAGCGTGGACAAGCCGAGGGTCGTTCTGGGAGTCAGCGGCGGCATCGCCGCGTACAAGGCCTGTGAGCTGCTGAGAAGGCTTGCGGAGTCGGGCCATGACGTCCGCGTGGTGCCCACCGCCTCCGCGCTGCACTTCGTCGGCGCCGCGACCTGGTCCGCCCTGTCCGGCAACCCGCTCTCGACGGAGGTCTGGGACGAGGTCCACGAGGTCCCGCACGTCCGCATCGGCCAGCACGCCGACCTGGTGGTCGTCGCGCCCGCCACGGCCGACCTGCTCGCCAAGGCCGCCCACGGCCTCGCCGACGACCTGCTCACCAACACGCTCCTGACCGCCCGATGTCCGGTCGTCTTCGCGCCCGCCATGCACACCGAGATGTGGGAGCACCCGGCCACCCAGGAGAACGTGGCCACGCTCCGCCGCCGCGGTGCCGTCGTCATCGAGCCCGCCGTCGGCCGCCTCACCGGCGTCGACACCGGCAAGGGCCGGCTGCCCGACCCGGCGGAGATCTTCGAGGTCTGCCGGCGGGTGCTGGCCCGGGGCGCCACCGAGCCCGACCTCAAGGGGCGGCACGTCGTCGTCTCGGCGGGCGGCACGCGCGAGCCCCTCGACCCGGTCCGCTTCCTCGGCAACCGCTCCTCCGGCAAGCAGGGCTACGCCCTCGCCCGCACCGCCGCCGCGCGCGGCGCCCGGGTCACCCTGATCGCGGCCAACACCGGCCTGCCCGACCCGGCGGGCGTGGACGTCGTACCGGTCGGCACGGCCGTCCAGCTGCGCGAGGCCGTGCTGAAGGCGGCGGCGGACGCCGACGCGGTCGTCATGGCCGCCGCCGTCGCCGACTTCCGCCCGGCGGTCTACGCCAGCGGCAAGATCAAGAAGAGGGACGGCCAGGACCCGGACCCGATCGTCCTGGTGCGGAATCCAGACATTCTTGCGGAAGTTTCGGCCGACCGAGCGCGGCCCGAACAGGTGGTCGTGGGCTTCGCCGCCGAGACCGACGACGTCCTCGCCAACGGCCGTGCCAAGCTCGCCCGAAAGGGCTGTGACCTGCTCGTGGTCAACGAGGTGGGGGAGCGCAAGACCTTCGGTTCCGAGGAGAACGAGGCCGTGGTGCTGGGCGCCGACGGCAGCGAGACACCGGTGCCGCACGGCCCCAAGGAGGCTCTGGCCGACATCGTCTGGGACCTCGTGGCACGGCGGCTGGGGTGAGGTAGGGGCCCCGGACGCCCGGTTGACGGAGCGCCTCGGGAACGATCAAATCGGGTGCGGCGGTACCTGGCCAACGCCGCCCGGCATTGTGCAGAATGCCCGTGCCGCAGGTCACAGCGCTCCCGAGAGGCGAGACACGTGCCCCATCGGCCGAGTGTGACCGATAAACTGTTCACGGTCGACGCCGGGCGCAGCCCCGCGCGTCGCCGCAAATGATCAGCCAGCAGCCGCTGCAACCACAGGGAGCGTTGTGTCCCGTCGCCTGTTCACCTCGGAGTCCGTGACCGAGGGTCACCCCGACAAGATCGCTGACCAGATCAGCGACACCATTCTCGACGCGCTTCTGCGCGAGGACCCGTCCTCCCGGGTCGCCGTCGAGACGCTGATCACCACCGGCCTGGTGCACGTGGCCGGCGAGGTGACGACCAAGGCCTACGCGGACATCGCGACCCTGGTCCGCAACAAGGTCCTGGAGATCGGCTACGACTCCTCCAAGAAGGGCTTCGACGGCGCCTCCTGCGGCGTGTCGGTGTCCATCGGGGCGCAGTCCCCGGACATCGCCCAGGGTGTCGACACGGCGTACGAGTCCCGGGTCGAGGGCGACGAGGACGAACTGGACAAGCAGGGCGCCGGCGACCAGGGCCTGATGTTCGGCTACGCGTCCGACGAGACGCCGACCCTGATGCCGCTGCCGATCTTCCTGGCGCACCGCCTGTCGAAGCGCCTGTCGGAGGTCCGTAAGAACGGCACCATCCCCTACCTGCGCCCGGACGGCAAGACGCAGGTCACCATCGAGTACGACGGCGACAAGGCCGTACGCCTCGACACGGTCGTCGTCTCCTCGCAGCACGCGAGCGACATCGACCTGGAGTCGCTGCTCGCCCCCGACATCCGCGAGTTCGTCGTGGAGCCGGAGCTGAAGGCTCTCCTGGACGACGGCATCAAGCTGGACACCGAGGGCTACCGCCTGCTGGTCAACCCGACCGGACGCTTCGAGATCGGCGGCCCGATGGGCGACGCCGGCCTCACCGGCCGCAAGATCATCATCGACACCTACGGCGGTTTCGCCCGCCACGGCGGCGGCGCCTTCTCCGGCAAGGACCCGTCCAAGGTCGACCGCTCCGCCGCGTACGCGATGCGCTGGGTCGCCAAGAACGTGGTGGCGGCGGGCCTGGCCTCCCGCTGCGAGGTCCAGGTCGCCTACGCGATCGGCAAGGCCGAGCCGGTCGGTCTGTTCGTGGAGACCTTCGGCACGGCCAAGGTCGAGGCCGAGAAGATCGAGAAGGCGATCGACGAGGTCTTCGACCTGCGGCCGGCCGCGATCATCCGCGACCTCGACCTGCTCCGCCCGATCTACGCCCAGACGGCGGCGTACGGCCACTTCGGCCGCGAGCTGCCCGACTTCACCTGGGAGCGCACCGACCGCGTGGACGCCCTGCGGAAGGCCGTGGGCCTGTAGGTCCGCCTTCCGGCACAGGCACGGGCCCGGCTCTCGTCTCGGCGAGAGCCGGGCCCTTTGCGGTCGCCCTCGGAGGGGGTGGCCGCCCGGGCCGGGAGATCCGCCCTGGGTGCCGCATGCGGAGACGTCGTCAGGCGGGACCGAGCCGCGGCCGAGGCGATCTCGGTGCCGGCCCCCGTTGTCGGTGCCGTTTGGTAAGAATGCAAGCGTGAGCAGCGAGAACGGGGCGCCCCGGGCAGAAGGGGACGGCGGGGCCGCAGGGGCGCCGCCGGAGCAGCTCGCGCTCATTCGGGAGAGCGTGCGCAAGGCCGGGACACCCCGGGCCAAGCCGCGCACCTGGCGGGGGGCCGCGCTCGCCAAGGAACTGCCGGTCGCGCGGGTCCTGGTCGACAAGGGCGTGCTGCACCTCGACCGGTACTTCGACTACGCGGTGCCCGAGGAGCTGGACGAGCAGGCGCAGCCCGGGGTGCGGGTGCGGGTGCGGTTCGGGGCCGGGCGCGGGCGGGTGCGGGAGGGGCGCCGCGAGGGCGGCGGGCTCATCGACGGGTTCCTCGTCGAGCGGCGGGCCGAGTCCGACTATGCGGGGCCGCTGGCCGCACTCGCCCAGGTCGTATCGCCGGAGCCGGTGCTGAGCGAGGAGTTGCTCGGCCTCGCACGGGCCGTGGCCGACCGGTACGCCGGCAGCCTCGCCGATGTGCTCCAGCTGGCCGTGCCCCCGCGCAGCGCGCGAGCCGAACAGCGGCCGTCGCCCGCGCCGCTGCCACCGCCCAAGGCCCCCGAGCCGGCCTCCTGGCGGGGCTACGAGCACGGGGGAGCGTTCCTCCAGGCGCTGGCCTCGGGAGGGTCGCCCAGGGCCGTCTGGAACGCCCTGCCGGGCCCGCTGTGGAGCGAGGAGCTGGCCCGCGCCGTCGCCGCCACGCTCGCCTCGGGACGCGGCGCGCTCGTCGTCGTACCGGACGGGAGGGCCGCCGCGCGGGTCGACGCCGCGCTCACCGCGCTGCTCGGCGCGGGCCGGCACGCGCTGCTCACCGCCGACGCAGGGCCCGAGAAGCGGTACGGACAGTGGCTCGCGGTGCGACGGGGGTCCGTACGGGCCGTGGTCGGGACGCGGGCGGCGATGTTCGCGCCCGTTCAGGACCTGGGGCTCGTCGCCATCTGGGACGACGGCGACGACAGCCACAGCGAGCAGCACGCCCCGCAGCCGCACGCACGCGACGTGCTGCTGCTCCGCGCCGCGCTGGACAAGTGCGCCTTCCTGCTCGGCGGATTCGCCTGCACCGTCGAGGCCGCCCAGCTCGTCGAGAGCGGCTGGGCCCGGCCGCTGGTCGCCGGTCGGGAGCAGGTGCGCCGGGCCGCGCCCCTGGTCCGCACGGTCGGGGACGACGACCTCGCGCGCGACGAGGCCGCGCGTGCCGCCCGGCTGCCGACCCTCGCCTGGCAGGCGGCCCGCGAGGGGCTGCGGCGCGGTCCGGTGCTGGTGCAGGTGCCCCGACGCGGCTATGCACCACGTATGGCCTGCGCGCAGTGCCGGGCGCCCGCGAGGTGCCGGCACTGCGCGGGACCGCTGCAGGGCCAGGACGCGGGGGTTCTGCGGTGCGCCTGGTGCGGGCGTGAGGAGAGCGCGTGGCACTGCCCGGAGTGCGGCGGCTTCCGGCTGCGGGCCCAGGTCGTGGGGGCGCGGCGGACGGCCGAGGAGCTGGGGCGCGCCTTTCCCGCCGTCCCGGTGCGCACCTCGGGACGGGAATACGTGCTGGACACGGTGCCCGGCACGCCCGCGCTGGTCGTGAGCACACCGGGCGCCGAACCGGTCGCCGAGGGCGGCTACGCGGCGGCCCTCCTCCTGGACGGCTGGGCCATGCTCGTACGCCCCGACCTGCGGGCCGGCGAGGACGCGCTGCGCCGGTGGATCGCGGCGGGAGCGCTGGTGCGGCCGCAGAGCGAGGGGGGCACGGTGGTCGTGGTGGCCGAGCCGACCCTGCGGCCGGTGCAGGCACTGGTGCGCTGGGACCCCGTAGGGCATGCGGTGCGGGAGCTGGCCGAGCGGGCCGAGCTGGGGTTCCCGCCGGTGTCGCGGATGGCGGCGGTGTCGGGACCGCCCGCGGCCGTCACCGAGTTCCTGGCCTCGGTCGAACTGCCGCCGGACGCGGAGGTGCTGGGGCCGGTGCCGATGCCGCCGGCACCGCCCGGCCGGCCCCGCAGACCCGGAGGACCGCTGCCGGGCGAGCACTGGGACCGGGCACTGGTGCGCGTACCGCCGGGCAGCGGTGCCGCGCTGGCTTCGGCGCTCAAGGCCGCCCAGGCCGCTCGCATGGCACGGGGGGGCGGGGAGGCGGTGCGGGTGCGGATCGATCCGGCCGACATCGGATGAGGGGACGCGACCGCCGTGTGCCCCACCCCGCGCACGCGGTTCGCTCCTCCCTCCGGCATCCGGTCGCTGCCTCCACATGCGTGTCTGCCCTCCCGGACTCTCCCGGGAGGGCAGGGCAGGACTGTCAGCCGTTGCGGGGGCTCGGGAAGGCCGTCGGGCGGGCGTCGTCGCGCAGGCCCGGGCTGCCCGCGGTCGGCTGCGTGGGCATCGAGCGGGCCGCCGGGACCGTGGGCAGCCCGGTGTTCACGCTGACCGTGCGGGTACCGGACGGCTCCGGGGTCCGCTCCGCCTCGGCGGCAGCCTGGGCCGCGGCGCGTCGGGCGCCGTAACGGCGGTGCACCGCCTGCTTCGTGACTCCGAGCGCCGAGCCCACCGCGTCCCACGAGAAGCCGAGCGAGCGGTCGAAGTCCACGGCGGCCGTGACCAGGGTTTCGACACTGTCCCGGAGTTCCTGGGCGAGGCGCACCGTCGGGGCGGGAGCGCGTCCGTAGACGACGAAGCCCGTGGACGGGCCGGAGCGGCGCGGGCGGTAGACGTTGCCGAGCTGGGCGGTGAGCGTGCGCAGCGCGTCCACCTGCCGGCGGACCCGCTCGATGTCCCGCACCAGCAGGTGCAGGCTGGCCCGGGCCTGGGCGTCGTGGGTGGCGTGGTCGGCCATGAACAAGCCTCTCGAACCGGCGTTGAAAGGAAACGGGCCGTGAAAGGGCCCTGTGTGGTCAACTCTTTCTTGACCAACGCGTGCGCGCGCCACGGGTCACGGGGTGGGGGCGTACGGGCATATGCGTACGCCGGGCGGTCGGGGACGCGCCCGGCGAGAGACCGGGCGACCTGTGGCGGGTGTTCGCCGTCGGCGGCCGTGCGTCCGTGGTCATGACCCGTCCTTCCGGCCGTGGTCATAGACTGGTGCGCTGCCCGTCCAACCCCCGCCCGAGAGGCCCGATCCCGCCCATGAAGCTTGTCTTCGCCGGTACCCCCGAGGTCGCCGTTCCCGCTCTGGACGCCCTGATCGCCTCCGGACGGCACGAGGTGGCCGCCGTCGTCACGCGGCCCGACGCGCCGGCCGGGCGCGGGCGCAGGCTGGTCGCGTCGCCCGTGGCCGAGCGTGCGGAGGAGGCCGGGATCGAGGTGCTCAAGCCCCTCAAGCCGCGGGACCCGGAGTTCCTGGAGCGGCTGAAGGAGATCGCCCCGGACTGCTGCCCGGTCGTCGCCTACGGCGCCCTGCTGCCCAGGGTCGCCCTCGACATCCCGGCGCACGGCTGGGTCAATCTGCACTTCTCGCTGCTGCCCGCCTGGCGCGGGGCGGCACCCGTGCAGCACGCCATCATGGCGGGCGACGAGATCACCGGCGCCTCCACCTTCCTCATCGAGGAGGGGCTCGACTCCGGTCCGGTGTACGGCACGGTCACCGAGGAGATCCGGTCCACGGACACCAGCGGCGACCTGCTGACCCGGCTCGCCTTCGCCGGCGCCGGGCTGCTCGCCGCGACCATGGACGGCATCGCGGACGGCGCCCTGAAGGCCGTACCGCAGCCGGCCGAGGGCATCACCGTCGCGCCGAAGATCACCGTCGAGGACGCCCAGGTCGACTGGGCCGCGCCCGCGCTGCGCGTCGACCGGGTCGTGCGCGGCTGCACCCCGGCGCCCGGCGCCTGGACCACCTTCCGCGGCGAGCGGCTCAAGCTCATCCAGGTCACGCCCGTGCCCGGGCGCACGGACCTGGCGCCGGGGCGGATGGCGGTCGGCAAGAACAGCGTGCACGTGGGCACCGGTTCGTACGCCGTCGAGCTGCTCTGGGTGCAGGCACAGGGCAAGAAGCCGATGCGCGCCGCCGACTGGGCGCGCGGCGTGCGCATCGCCGACAGCGAGGCGCTCGGCGGCTGAGCCCGGGCGACGGGCGCGGCGGCGTGCCGACGTACGCTGGACACCGCACCCTCTTCTTCACATCCGGAGCACCTTTTTCGTGAGCGAGCAGTCCCGGCGGCCCCGCAAGCCCGCCAAGCCCTACCGCCGTCCTCAGAAGGACCCCGTCCGCATCCTGGCCTTCGAGGCGCTGCGCGCGGTCGACGAGCGGGACGCGTACGCCAACCTCGTGCTGCCCCCGCTGCTGCGCAAGGCGCGCGAGAAGGAGGGACCGGAGAGGTTCGACGCGCGGGACGCCGCTCTCGCCACCGAGCTGGTGTACGGCACGCTGCGCCGGCAGGGGACGTACGACGCGGTGATCGCCGCCTGTGTCGACCGGCCGTTGCGCGAGGTCGACCCGCCGGTGCTCGACGTGCTCAGTCTCGGTGTGCACCAGCTGCTCGGGACACGCATCCCGACGCACGCCGCCGTGTCCGCCTCGGTGGAGCTGGCGCGGGTGGTGCTCGGCGACGGGCGGGCCAAGTTCGTCAACGCCGTGCTGCGGAAGGTGGCTCAGGACGACCTCGACGGCTGGCTGGAGAAGGTCGCACCGCCCTACGACGAGGATCCCGAGGATCACCTGGCCGTCGTGCACTCGCACCCCCGCTGGGTCGTCTCCGCGCTGTGGGACTCGCTCGGCGGTGGCCGCGCGGGCATCGAGGACCTGCTCGAGGCCGACAACGAGCGGCCCGAGGTGACCCTGGTCGCGCGGCCGGGGCGGGCCACCACCGAGGAGCTGCTGCGCGAGGAGGCCGCCGTACCGGGGCGCTGGTCGCCGTACGCCGTGCGGCTCACCGAGGGCGGGGAGCCGGGCGCGGTGGAGGCCGTGCGCGAGGGGCGGGCCGGCGTGCAGGACGAGGGCAGCCAGCTGGTCGCCCTCGCGCTCGCCAACGCGCCCCTGGAGGGCTCCGACAGCAAGTGGCTGGACGGGTGCGCCGGACCCGGCGGCAAGGCCGCGCTGCTGGCCGCGCTCGCCGCCGAGCGCGGAGCCACGCTGCTCGCCTCCGAGAAGCAGCCGCACCGGGCCGGGCTGGTCGCCAAGGCGCTGACCGGCAACCCGGGGCCGTACCAGGTCATCGCCGCCGACGGCACCCGGCCGCCGTGGCGGACCGGCACCTTCGACCGGGTCCTCATGGACGTGCCGTGCACCGGTCTCGGCGCCCTGCGCCGCCGCCCCGAGGCCCGCTGGCGGCGGCGCCCGGAGGACCTGGACAACTTCGCTCCCCTCCAGCGCGCCCTGCTGCGCACCGCGCTCGACTCGGTGCGCGTCGGCGGGATCGTCGGCTACGCCACCTGCTCACCGCACCTCGCCGAGACCCGCGCGGTCGTCGCCGACATCCTCAAGCAGCACCCGGAGGCGGAACTGATCGACGCCCGGCCGCTCCTGCCGGGCGTGCCCGCGCTGGGCGACGGCCCGGACGTACAGCTGTGGCCGCATGTGCATGGCACGGACGCGATGTATCTGGCGTTGGTCCGCAGAACCGGCTGAACACCGCTCGGGGCAGCCAACCCAGGGGCGCGGGGAACTGCGCGAGCAACCCCCACCGGCCCGCACTCAAAACACCACCTCAACGGACCGCCGTTACAGCCAAGCGCTGCGGCATGGCAGGCTTGGGGCATGGCCGCGCAGATCAACCCCAGCATCCTGTCCGCCGACTTCGCCCGCCTCGCGGAGGAGGCCAAGGCGGTCCAGGGCGCCGACTGGCTCCATGTCGACGTCATGGACAACCACTTCGTCCCGAACCTCACCCTCGGCGTGCCGGTCGTGGAGTCCCTGGCGCGGGCGACGGACACCCCGCTGGACTGCCACCTGATGATCGAGGACCCCGACCGCTGGGCGCCCCAGTACGTCGAGGCGGGTGCCTCCTCCGTGACCTTCCACGTGGAGGCGGCCGCCGCGCCCGTGCGGCTCGCCCGGGAGATCCGCGCCAAGGGTGCCCGCGCCTCCATGGCGCTCAAGCCCGCGACGCCGATCGAGCCGTTCGAGGACCTGCTGCCGGAACTCGACATGCTGCTGATCATGACGGTCGAGCCCGGCTTCGGCGGCCAGGCCTTCCTGGACATCATGCTGCCGAAGATCCGCCGCACCCGTGAGCTGATCGGCAAGCACGGCCTGCAGCTGTGGCTGCAGGTGGACGGCGGTGTCTCGGCCTCGACGATCGAGCAGTGCGCGGACGCGGGAGCGGACGTGTTCGTGGCAGGCTCGGCCGTATACGGGGCGAAGGACCCTGCGGAAGCGGTACGTGCACTACGCACGCAGGCGGAGGCGGCCACCGCCAAGGCGTCCTGGGCATACGACCACTGAGCCACAGGTACGTGAACGGTTAAGTGAACGCCGCCCTTCAGGGCGGATCAGCCGCGCCGGATCTGCAAGGATGAACGGCGAATCCAGAGTGTGAACAGCAGTGAGGAGATCGCCGTGTCGGGTATGTCGGCGGGCCGGTCAGCCATGCGGATGGGACCCGCTGAGCTGGTGCAGGCGGCGGCCATGGCCCGCCGCTTCTACCTCGAGGGCAAGTCCAAGATCCAGATCGCGGAGGAGTTCGGCGTCAGCCGCTTCAAGGTGGCCCGGGTCCTGGAGACGGCCCTCGAACGGGATCTCGTGCGCATCGAGATCCGAGTCCCGGCCGAACTGGACGCCGAGCGCTCCGACGCGCTCCGCGCCCGCTACGGCCTCAGGCACGCCGTCGTGGTCGAGTCCCCGGCCGAGGCCGAGGAGACCCCCGACCCCGAGAACCTGGGCGAGGTCGCCGCCGACCTGCTCGGCGAGCTCGTCAACGAGGGGGACGTGCTGGGGCTGGCCTGGGGCCGGTCCACCATTCACATGGCGGCGGCGCTCGACCGGCTGCCGCCGTGCACGGTCGTACAGCTGACGGGGGTGTACGACGCCGGGACCTCGGAGCGCGGCTCGGTCGAGGCCGTGCGGCGCGCCGCCCAGGTGTCGGGCGGCGACGCCCACCCCATCTACGCCCCGATGCTGCTGCCGGACGCCGCCACCGCGGTGGCGCTGCGCAACCAGACCGGGATCGCCCGGGCCTACGAGTACTTCGACAAGGTCACCGTCGCCTGCGTCTCCATCGGCTCCTGGGAGCCGGGCATCTCGACGGTGCACGACATGCTCAGCGACGAGGAGCGGGCGCACTACGCCTCGCTCGGGGTCGCCGCCGAGATGGCCGCGCACCTCTTCGACGCCGACGGGCGCCGGATCGGGCGGGACCTGGGGGAGCGGTGCATCACGGTGAAGGCCGACCAGCTGCGCCGTGTCCCGGAGGTCGTGGCGATCGCCGGCGGCCAGCGCAAGGCGTCCGCGATCGACGCGGTGCTGCGGTCCGGGCTGGTCACCAGTCTGGTCACGGACACCTCCGCCGCGGACTATCTGATGACGGCCGGGCCGACCCCGAAGCCCGCACTCAGCCGCGCGGACCCCGACGGGGCGTGACGGACGCCACGGCGGGTCATGGAGGGCTCGCGGCGGGCCGTGGCGAGCCGCGGAGGGCTCGTGGCGGGCCGGGAGCGGGTCCGCTTGCCCGCGCCGGCGGGGTGCCTTCCCCACAGGGGGGTACCCCGAGCGCCCACCCCTGCCGCGGGGAACCGCGCGACCGGCCCGCCACGGACCCCCGGTGATGTCCGTGGCGGGAACAGCCGTGACAGCATCGTCGGCATGCCGCCGCGGTTCGTTCCCCACACGCTCAGACCGTCCCCCACCGCGCCCACTGAACCCGAACGCTGCCCGACACCGCCCCGCGCGCTCGCGGGTCTGCTGGGGCTCGTCCTCGCCGTCCTGCTCGCCGGATGCACGTCCGGCGCGCACCCGGGCCCCGGGACGAGCACGGGTGGGCGTCCTTCCGGTACCGGCGTGTCCGTCCCGGCATGGGCGCACGGGATGGCCACGGTCAGGGAGTCCGAGCTGCCCGCAGAGGCCCGCAGGACGCTTGTCCTGATCGACGAGGGCGGCCCCTTCCCGTACGCCGAAGACGGTGCCGTCTTCGGGAACTTCGAGGGGCATCTGCCGAAGCACCGGCGCGGCTACTACCACGAGTACACGGTCAGGACGCCCGGCTCGCGCGATCGCGGGGCCCGGCGCATCGTGACCGGGCAAGGCGGGGAGATCTACTACACCGGTGATCACTACTACTCGTTCCGGGCGGTGCTGAGATGAGCGAAGACCCCACAGACCTGACAGGGCGGCTTGTCGTCACCCTGGACCTCGGCGGTGTCACCGACAAGGCCGGACTCATGGAGCGCGCCGCCCGGGCCCTGACGCTGCCCGACTGGTTCGGCCGCAACTGGGACGCGCTGGTCGACTCCCTCTCCGACCACACCGTCTGGCCCGAGGGAGCCGTCGAACAGGGGCTGCTGGTCGTCGTCCGTGGCTGGCAGCCGTACGCCGAGGCCCAGCCGGGCGAGTGGCGGACGGCCCAGGACGTGTTCGCCGAGGCAGTGGACCGGACGCCCGCGCTCGCCGTCGTGCTGGCCCTGGGCGGATCAACCCTTGGAGGATCCTCCTAGGTGATCGGCGCTCACCCTGGATGTTCCGTGGGGCCGTGACCGCGGCCCCGACATGGGAGAATGAAGTACGTGCTCTTTCCCCCTGGCGCACCCGTCCGGGGGTCACCTCTGATCGACTGGGATGTGCAGCACGTGCGTTTCCTCAATGACATCCAGCCCGCGTACGACCTGACGTACGACGACGTGTTCATGGTGCCGAGCCGCTCGGCGGTGGGCTCGCGTCAGGGCGTGGACCTCAGCTCGCCGGACGGCACGGGCACCACCATCCCGCTCGTCGTCGCCAACATGACCGCGATCGCCGGCCGCCGCATGGCCGAGACGATGGCCCGCCGCGGCGGCCTGGTGGTCATCCCGCAGGACATCCCGATCGACGTCGTCACCGATGTCGTCTCCTGGGTGAAGAGCCGCCACCTGGTGCTCGACACGCCCATCGTGCTGGCCCCGCACCAGACCGTCGCCGACGCCCTGGCCCTGCTACCGAAGCGGGCGCACAACGCCGGTGTGGTCGTGGACGAGAACCAGCGGCCCGTCGGTGTCGTCACGGACGCGGACCTGACCGGCGTCGACCGCTTCACCCAGCTCGAAGTGGTCATGTCCAAGGACCTGCTGCTGCTCGACGCGGACATCGACCCGCGCGAGGCCTTCAACACCCTGGACCACCACAACCGCCGCTACGCCCCGGCCGTCGACAAGGACGGCAAGCTGGCCGGCATCCTCACCCGCAAGGGCGCCCTGCGCGCCACGCTGTACACGCCGGCCGTCGACGGAAACGGCAAGCTGCGCATCGCCGCCGCCGTCGGCATCAACGGCGATGTGGCGGGCAAGGCCAAGCAGCTGCTCGACGCGGGCGTGGACACGCTCGTCATCGACACCGCGCACGGCCACCAGGAGTCGATGATCAGCGCGATCAAGCTGGTGCGCGCCCTCGACCCGCAGGTGCCGATCGCCGCGGGCAACATCGTCTCCGCCGAGGGCGTCAAGGACCTGATCGACGCCGGTGCGGACATCATCAAGGTCGGTGTGGGCCCCGGCGCCATGTGCACCACCCGCATGATGACTGGTGTGGGCCGGCCGCAGTTCTCCGCGGTGCTGGAGTGCGCCGCCGAGGCGAAGAAGTACGGCAAGCACGTGTGGGCCGACGGCGGTGTCCGTCACCCGCGCGACGTGGCCATGGCGCTCGCGGCCGGCGCGTCCAACGTGATGGTCGGTTCGTGGTTCGCGGGCACGTACGAGTCGCCGGGCGACCTCCAGCACGACGCCAACGGCCGTGCCTACAAGGAGTCGTTCGGCATGGCCTCGGCGCGCGCGGTGGCCAACCGCACGTCCGACGAGTCCGCGTACGACCGTGCCCGCAAGGCGCTGTTCGAGGAGGGCATCTCCACCTCCCGCATGTTCCTCGACCCGGCCCGCCCGGGTGTCGAGGACCTGATCGACTCGATCATCGCGGGCGTCCGCTCCTCCTGCACCTACGCCGGGGCCGCCTCCCTGGAGGAGTTCGCCGAGAAGGCCATAGTCGGCATCCAGAGCGCGGCGGGCTACGCCGAGGGCAAGCCGCTGCACGCCAGCTGGAGCTGACCCTTCCGCGTCCCGCACGGCCCCCGTTCCTCCCCCACCGGGAAGGGCGGGGGCCGTCGGCGTGTGCGGGAGCCGGGCGTGCGGGCAAAGGGGGCGGTGAGGTTGCCGTGCAACGGTCGGCAGACCGCGCGCAACGATTTGGCGTTCGGGGCTGATGAACGCAATGATCATCCGGGGACGCGCAAGGTTGCTGCATTACGCCCGTGAAGGCCCGCCTCATAGGGTGCTCGTCTGTACGTGGTGTGGCGGGGACCCCGCTCGGTGGGTTTCCGCCCTCGCAGGGCTGCCACCGGTCCCCGCCCGCAATGACCGCAGGATTTAAGGAGCCAGCGCGTGCTCGACCAAGGCGCACCCCCGCACGACCGCACAGCGACCGCCCCCGCGTCCCCGGGTGTCGCCGCGCGCCTCATGCGGCGCAAGCCCGTGGAACGCCTGGTCGCGGAGGGCGGCCACGGTGAGGGAGGATCGCTTCGGCGCTCCCTCGGGCTGTGGCAGCTGACCATGATCAGCATCGGTGCCACGCTCGGCACCGGCATCTTCGTCGTCCTTGGCAACGCCGTGCCCAAGGCGGGCCCGGCCGTCACCCTCTCCTTCGTGATCGCCGGTCTCACCGCGCTGTTCTCGGCCCTGTCCTACGCCGAGCTGGCCGGCACCATCCCGGTCTCCGGCTCCTCGTACTCGTACGCATACGCAACCCTGGGCGAACTGATCGCCTGGGTCTGCGGCTGGTGTCTGCTGCTGGAGTACGGCGTCTCGGTCGCCGCGGTGGCCGTCGGCTGGGGCGAGTACCTCAACGAGCTGCTGGACGGCACCATAGGCGTGACCATCCCGACGGCCCTGTCGGCGCCGCCCGGCGACGGCGGTATCTTCAACCTGCCGGCCCTGATCGTCGTACTCCTCGCGATGGCGTTCCTGCTCGGCGGCGCCAAGGAGTCCGCGCGGGCCAACACGGTCATGGTGTGCGTGAAGATCGCCGCGCTGGTCCTGTTCTGCGCGATCGGCTTCATGGGCTTCAAGTCCGGCAACTACTCCCACTTCATGCCGCTCGGCATGGCGGGCGTCAGCGGCGCCGCCGGCACGCTGTTCTTCTCGTACATCGGCTTCGACGCCGCCTCCACCGCCGGTGAGGAGGCGAAGGACGCCCAGCGTGACCTGCCCCGCGCGATCATGCTGTCGCTGGTCATCGTGACCGCCCTGTACGTGCTGGTCGCGGCCGTCGCCGTCGGCGCCAAGCCGTGGCGGCAGTTCAACGACTCCGAGGCCGCGCTCGCCCAGATCATGAAGGACGTCACCGGTCAGAGCTTCTGGGCCACCCTGCTGGCCTTCTGCGCCGTCATCGCCATCGCGAGCGTCGTCCTGACCGTGCTCTACGGCCAGACCCGCATCCTGTTCGCCATGTCCCGCGACGGCCTGGTGCCCAAGATCTTCGCCAAGGTGCACCCGAAGACCGGTGCCCCCCGCGCCAACACCGTCATCGTCTCGGTGTTCTGCGGTGTCCTCGCCGCCGCGATCCCGCTGGGCCAGCTGGCGGACGCCACCAGCATCGGCACGCTGTTCGCCTTCGGCCTCGTCAACGTGGCCGTCGTCGTGCTGCGCCGGACCCGGCCGGCCATGCAGCGCACCTTCCGCGTCCCGCTGTCGCCGCTGCTGCCCGCGCTGGGCTTCGGCTTCTGCGTCTGGATGATGGGCAGCCTGTCCGCCGTCACCTGGATCGTGTTCGGTGTCTGGATGGCCGTCGGGCTCGTGTTCTACTTCGTATACGGCTATCGCCGTTCCCGTCTCGCGACCAGTGAGGCCCTCGCGGTGACGGCAGAGAAGTGACCGGACCGAAGAAGTGAACCACCCCCTGTGCTGAACGATCTCGACGAACGCATCGTGCACGCCCTCGCCGAGGACGCCCGCCGCTCCTACGCGGACATCGGGCAGATGGTCGGCCTGTCCGCGCCCGCCGTGAAGCGGCGCGTGGACCGGCTGCGGACCACCGGAGCGATCACCGGATTCACCGTACGGGTGGATCCGGCGGCGCTCGGCTGGGAGACCGAGGGGTACATCGAGATCTACTGCCGGCGCAACACCTCGCCGGACACCATTCAGCGGGGGCTGGAGCGGTATCAGGAGGTCGTGGCCGCGTCGACCGTCACCGGTGACGCGGACGCGATCGCGCAGGTCTTCGCGTCGGACATGCGGCACTTCGAGAGGGTGCTGGAGCGGATCGCCGGAGAGCCGTTCGTGGAGCGGACCAGGTCGGTGCTGGTGCTGTCGCCGTTGCTGCGCCGCTTTTCTTCCGGGGCGCCGGGGTAGGCCGCGGATTCCAGCGCGGGGCGCATCGTCGTTTACCGGGTGCGGGCAGTGCCGGGTTGCGCGAGCAGCCACAGGCGGCCCGCAGTCGGTACCCGGCAATGCGCCCCGAGGTCTACTCCGCCGTCTTGCGCGCCAGCGCGTTGTTGTCTATCGAGTTCCGCACGCTGAAGCTCACCGCATCGGACCGGTACCGGTCGTCCGACCACTCCACCGGCCGCCCTTCACGGGTCGTCGTCACGCGCCGCACCCGCAGCAGCGGACTCGTCCGGCGCACGCCCAGCAGCTCGGCGTCCTGCGCGCCGCAGGCGACCGCGTCGATGACGTGCTCGCCGTAGGCGAAGACCAGGCCCGTGTCGTCGTACAGCCGCTGCGTGACCGAGGGGCACTCCGGCTCGATCGACTCGACCGCCGGGGAGATCCAGTCGGCGTACACCGTGCGCTCCAGCAGCACCGGCTCGCCGTCCAGGCCCCGGACCCGGAGTACGTGCAACACCTCTGTGCCGACGGGCAGTTGGAGGCGTACGGCATCCTCGGCCGTCGCCGGGCGGTACTCCTGCGCCACCACGCGGCCCGTCGCCTCGCGGCCCATCGCGCGGGCCCACTGGGCGAAGCTGCGCAGTTCCTCGAAGCTCTGGCTGCGGCGGCTGGCGAGCACGACGCGCCGGGCGCCCTGACGGGAGCCGATCAGACCCTCGGCGGTCAGGGCCGCGACGGCCTGGCGGACCGTGCCGCGTGAGACGCCGTAGTGCGTGGCGAGTTCCGACTCCGAGGGCAGGCGGCTGCCGACCGTGTACTGCTCGCGGTCGATCGCCCGCCGCAGTTCATCGGCGATCTCCTCGTGTCGCGCCGTCATGCTTCCCCTCTGCTCAGGTCGCTGTGCACAGCGTGACCAGCCTAATCGAGACCTGAGCGTGATCTGCAACGGTCTGGATTGTGCAGCCAACCAGGGCTCAAAGTTTCGTTCACGTTTACGGACAGGACACCGTGAGCGGGCGTACTGTGACGCAACTTGTTCAGACAAGTTCTCCCGCCCTCCTCCTGCGTCCCCTGGAGAGACCGTGACCGTGTCCGTGCCGAGAAACGCCGTGCTCGGCGGCTGCACCGCCGTCGTCGCCGTGCTCGCGCTGAGCGCCTGCGGCGCCGCCCCCGACAACGCGTCGACCACCACCAAGGACGGCAAGAGCGCCGCCACCGCCACCTCCGCAGCCGGCTTCGGCGGCATGGACGCCCTCGTCAAGGCGGCCAAGAAGGAGGGGACGCTGCACATCATCGCGGTGCCCCGCGACTGGGCGAACTACGGCGCCCTGATCGACGGCTTCCAGAAGAAGTACGGCATCAAGATCGATGACGAGAGCCCGGACGGCACCAGCCAGGACGAGATCAACGCCGTCACCTCCAGGAAGGGCCAGGACCGCGCGCCCGACGTCCTCGACCTGGGCAGCTCGTTCGCGCTGAGCGCCGCACAGCAGGGCCTGCTCGCGCCGTACAAGGTGGCTTCCTTCGCCGACATCCCCGAGGCCCAGAAGGACCCGCAGGCCCGCTGGTACAACGACTACGGCGGCTATGTCTCCATCGGCTGCGACGCCAAGCGCGTCAAGCAGTGCCCCACCGGCTTCAAGGACCTCCTCAAGCCCCAGTACAAGGGCCAGGTCGCCCTCAACGGCAATCCCACCAAGTCGGGTTCGGCCTTCGGCGGCGTCTACGCGGCGGCCCTCGCGAACGGCGGCTCCTTCGACAGCATCCAGCCCGGCCTGGACTTCTTCGCCAAGCTGAAGAAGAACGGCAACTACACCCCCGTCGAGTCGACCCCGGCCACCGTCGAGAAGGGCGAGACGCCCATCTCCATCGACTGGGACTACCTGAACGCCGGATACGCCGACGAGTTCAAGTCCAAGGGTCTCGACTGGAAGGTCGTCATCCCCAGCGACGGCCAGTACGCCCAGTACTACTCCCAGGCCGTCAACAAGGACGCCCCGCACCCGGCCGCCGCCCGTCTGTGGCAGGAGTACCTGTACAGCACCGAGGGCCAGAACCTGTGGCTCAAGGGCTACGCCCGCCCGGCCCTGATGACCGCCATGGACAAGGCCGGCACCCTCGACGGGACCGCCGCCGCCAAGCTCCCGAAGGTCACCGGCACGCCGTCGTTCCCGACCGAGGACCAGCAGAGCAAGGCCAAGACGGTCATCGCCCAGGGCTGGGGTAAGGCCGTCTCCGGATGACCGCCGCTCTCCCGCGCGCGGACGTGGCGCCCGTCGCTTCGGCGAAGCGGCGGCGCCGCGCCCCCGGCTGGCTCGCCGTGCTGCCGCTGCTGGTGTTCACGGCCGTGGCCTTCGGCCTGCCGGCCGTCGCCATCGTCAACGGCGCCTTCACGGTCAAGGACGCCACCACGGGCGCCACCTCCTACACCGGCGCCAACATGACGGCCTCGCTGCAGGGCCCGTACCTCACCGCCCTGCTGGGCAGCGTCAAGCTGTCGGCGATCTCCGCCGCGCTCGGCGCCCTGCTCGGGCTGCCGCTCGCCCAGGCCGTGGTCAGCTCCCGCTCCCGCTGGCTGCGCGAGGCCGTGCTGACCGCCTCCGGCGTGCTCGCCAACTTCGGCGGCGTCCCGCTGGCCTTCGCCTTCGTCGCCACCCTCGGCAACGCGGGTGTGCTGACCGTGCACCTCGGCCTGAAGGACAGCGGCTGGGACCTCTACAGCTTCTGGGGCCTGGTCCTCGTATACCTGTACTTCCTCATCCCGCTCATGGTCCTCACCATCACCCCGGCGCTGGACGGGCTGCGCGCCCAGTGGCGGGAGGCCGCGCTGAACAACGGCGCCACCGGTGCGCAGTACTGGCGGCACGTGGCCCTGCCCGTGCTGGCGCCCTCGCTGCTCGGCGGCCTCGTCCTGCTCTTCGGCAGCGCCTTCGCCGCCTACGCCACGGCCGCCGCCATGGTCGGCAGCGCGGTTCCGCTGGTCACCCTGCAGATCGCCGACGCCCTGTCCGGGAACGTGCTGGTCGGCCAGGAGAACGTCGCCCTCGCCCTCAGCCTCGACATGGTCCTGGTGGCGGGCCTGGTGATGGCCGTGTACCTGCCCCTTCAGCGACGGAGTGCCCGATGGCTCGACGCCTGACCCTGTGGCGGTGGGTCGTCCTCGGCCTGGCCGCCCTGTACTTCCTGGTGCCGCTCGCCGCCTCCGTGATCTTCACGGTGGACGTGCCCGGCCAGGGTGTCACCTTCGACGCCTACACCAGGATCCTCTCCACCGACGGCTTCGTCTCCAGCCTGCTGCTCTCGCTGGAACTGGCCGTGGCCACCATCGCGGTCGTCCTGCTGCTGATGGTGCCCGCCATGGTCGCCCTGCGGCTCGGCGCACCCCGGCTCAGGCCGGTGGTGGAGGTGGTGTGCTCGCTGCCGCTGGTGGTGCCGCCGATCGCGTTCGTCGCCGGGATCGCCACCGTGCTGAAGTGGGGCCCGGAGTACTTGTCCCGGACCCCGCTGTTCGAGACCTTCGTGGTGATCCAGAACGACAGCTTCCCCGTGGTGCTCGTCCTCGCCTACGTCGTGATGGCCCTGCCCTTCGTCTACCGCGCCCTGGACGCCGGACTGCGCGCCATCGACGTACGCACCCTCGTCGAGGCCGCCCGCAGCTGCGGCGCCTCCTGGCCGCAGGCCCTCGTCCGGGCCGTCCTGCCCAATCTGCGCGGGGCGTTGCTGAACGCGGCCTTCCTCACCCTCGCCCTGGTGCTCGGCGAGTTCACCGTCGCCAGCCTGCTCGGCTACCGGCCCTTCGCCGTGTGGATCTACGACGTCGGCGGCTCGCAGGCCCAGATGTCCGTCGCCGTGTCCGTGCTCAGCCTGCTCGTCACCTGGGCCCTGCTCCTCGCGCTCGCCGGTGCCGGCGGCCGCAACCGAACCGCTTCCTCCCGGGGATGACACATATGACCGCCACCCTGCCCGAGACGCTTCACAAGGCCGCCACCGTCGAATTCCGGGGTCTGCGACGCGAGTTCGGGGCCACCGTCGCCCTCGACGGACTCGACCTGACCGTCCGCCCGGGGGAGTTCCTGGCTCTCCTCGGCCCGTCCGGCTGTGGCAAGACCACCGCGCTGCGCATGCTCGCCGGGTTCGAACAACCCGACTCCGGCGCGGTGCTGGTGGACGGCGAGGACGTCACACACGTGCCGGCCCACCGCCGTGACGCCGGCATGGTCTTCCAGTCGTACAGCCTCTTCCCCCATCTGAACGCCGTCGACAACGTCGCCTTCGGGCTGCGCATGCGCGGCGTCCGTACCGCCGAACGGCGCGCCCGCGCCACCGAGTTGCTGGAGCTGGTCGGCCTCGGCGACAAGGGCGAGCGCTACCCGCACCAGCTCTCCGGCGGCCAGCAGCAGCGCATCGCGCTGGCCCGCGCCCTGGCCCTGCGCCCGCGCGTGCTCCTGCTCGACGAGCCGCTGTCCGCACTGGACGCCAAGGTACGGCTCACCCTGCGCGAGGAGATCCGCCGGCTCCAGCAGGAACTCGGCATCACCACGCTCTTCGTCACCCACGACCAGGAGGAGGCCCTCTCGGTCGCCGACCGGGTCGCCGTGATGCGCGCCGGCCGGCTCGAACAGTGCGCGGAGCCCGCCGAGTTGTACGGCCGCCCCGCCACCGCCTTCGTCGCCGAGTTCGTCGGCACCATGAGCCGGATCCCGGGCGACCTGAAGGACGGCACGGTCCAGGTGCTCGGACAGCGGCTGCCGGCCGACGGCGAGGTGTCCGACGGTGCGGTGGACGTGCTGGTGCGGCCCGAGGCCGTACAGGTGCGCCCGGACGAGCAGGGCGGTGCCCGGGTCGTCGCCACCGCCTTCCTCGGCGCGGTCGTCCGGGTGACCGTACGGCTCGCCGACGGCACCGAGGCCAAGGCCGACCTGCCCGCGCACGAGGCGACCGGGCTCGGCGCCGGAACCGCCGTCGGCGTGTCACTGCCCCAGCGGCCGGTGCTCGTGGCCGAACGTACCCAGAAGTGAGGAACCACTCCGAATGACCCCCCACACCGCCCTTCAGGCGGTTCTGTTCGACATGGACGGCACGCTCGTCGACACCGAGCGGCTCTGGTGGGAGGCGGTCGAGCAGGTCGCCGGACGCCCGCTGGCCGAGGCCGACCAGCCGGACGTGCTCGGCCGCCCGGTCGAGCACACCGCCGCCTGGCTCGCCGCGGCCACCGGAGGGCGGTCCGCCGACCTCGCGGCCGGCCTGCACCGCGAGTTCGCCGCCCGCGTCCGCACCGGGATCGTGCCCCGGCCCGGCGCCCTCGGCCTGCTGGACGCGCTGGCCACCGCCGGTGTCCCGGCCGCCCTGGTCACCGCGTCCCCGCGCGCGGTCGCCGACGTCGTCCTCGACGCCCTGGGCGCGGAGCGCTTCTCGGTGTCCGTCACCGCCGACGACACCGCCCGCACCAAGCCCGCCCCCGACCCGTACCTCGCCGCCTGCGGCGCCCTCGGCGTCGACCCCGCCGGCTGCGTGGCCGTCGAGGACACCGAGACCGGTGTGGCGTCGGCCGAGGCCGCCGGCTGCGCCGTACTCGCCGTGCCGTCCCTGGCGCCGATCGGCGCGGCGCCCGGCCGGACCGTGCGGGAGAGCCTCGCCGGGGTCACGGTCGGGGAACTGCGGGGGATGGTCGCCCCCGAACTCCGCGTGATGAGCTGGAACCTGTGGCTGGGCGGACGCAAGGTCGGCGATCACCGCGCCAAGCAGCTCAAGGTCGTCATCGACAGCGGCGCCGACGTGGTCGGACTGCAGGAGACGGGCGGAACCGCCGCCCAGGAGCTAGCCGAGGCGCTCGGCTGGTACCACCACCGGGCCGGCGAGAACCTCGGCGTCATCAGCCGTCACCCGATCACCGCCCGTTTCGGCGACCCGGACGTCGGCTTCTACGGCGCCGCGGGCGTCCGGATCGCCCTCGCCCCCGGCCGCGAGGTCGACGTGTGGACCGTGCATCTGCACTACACGCCGTACGGCCCCTACGAGTCCGTCTTCGACGGGCTGCCGGCGGCGGAGCTGATCGCCCACGAGGAGCTGCGGCTCGCGCAGATGCGGGACGCGTTGAGCCGCATCGCCGACTCCTCCGGCGAGGGCGTCCCGGTCGTCCTCGTCGGCGACTTCAACTGTCCCTCGCACCTGGACTGGCCGGATGTCGCCTGGCCGGTGACGAAGGCCGCCGAGGACGCGGGCTTCGCCGACTCCTACCGCGAGGCCCACCCGGACCCCGTCGCCGAGCCCGGCCACACCTGGTCGCCGATCCACCCGGTGCATGAGGACGGCAGCGGGCGGCCCGAGCCGCAGGACCGGATCGACTACGTCCTGCACCGGGGCCTGACCGTGCGGGACGTGCGGACCCTCGTCACCGGCAGCCCGCGGCCCTGGCCGGATGTCGCGGACAACGACTGGCCCTCCGACCACGCCGCGGTGCTGACCACCTTCACCGTGACCCGGATGTGACCTGGGGTTACCGCAGGTCACCATTGCGGTCCGGGGTGATCGTCCCGTAGGTTGTGCCGAACTTTCTACTGACTGGTAACAGCGGCAGGTACTCCATGCGCTGGCCCCTCGGCCGTCCCACCACCGTCCGTGCGCGGATCGTGGCGCTCGCGCTCGCCCCGGCCGTCGCGCTGATGGGGCTGTGGAGCTTCGCCATGTGGTCCGTGACCGGTGAAACGCGCGCGCTGATCCGGCTCCAGGGGGTGTACGAGGACTTCGGCACCCCCGTGGACACCGCGGTCGGACAGATCCAGATCGAACGCCGGATGTCCGCCGCCTATCTGGGAGCCCGCCTCGACACGGCCGCCGCGGGCGACCTGCTCGGGCAGCAGCGCCGCACCGACCGGGCCGTCGACGCCATGCGGCAGGCGGTGCGGGGCGGCGACCGCAGCCGGCTCACGGTACGGCAGCGGCAGGCGCTCGACGCCATGGTCGCCGCCACCGGGAAGCTGGACGACCTGCGCTCGCAGGTGCTGTCCCGGCACATCACCTGGGACCGGGCCGTCGACGAGTACAGCGCGCTCGTCGAGCCCGGTTTCGACGTGCAGTCCACCCTCACCGCCCTGCAGGCCGGACAGCTCGCCCGTGAGGCGCAGGTCGTCATCGAGCTGGTGCGGGTACGCGAGTTCGTCTCGCGGGAGGACGCGCTGGTCGCCGGGGCGCGGGCGGCCGGCACGCTGACCGACCGGCAGTACGACAGCCTGACCGCGACCATCGAGGACCGGCGCGTCTTCCAGCGGACCTACGTACCGGACCTGCCCACAGACTCGCGCGCGCTGTTCGAGCGGTTCCAGCGCGGGGACCTGTACGGCTCGCTGGCGCGCGGCGAGGACGCGCTGCTGCGGGCCGGTGCCGCCGGTGCCGGGAAGGCCGTCGCCGCGGACGCCTGGCGGTCCACCACCGACCGGGCTGTGCAGCGGTACATGCAGCTGTGCACGCGGTCCGCCGAGAACTCCGCCGCACGCGGCCGGGCCTTCGCCTACCGCGAGCTGACCAAGGCGGCAGTCGTCGGCGTGGTCGGACTCGGCGCCGTCGGGCTCTCCCTGTGGTTCGCGGTGCGCGGCGCCCGGCGCATCTCACGGCGGCTGGAGACCCTGCGGGACGCGGCCGACGTCCTGACACGGGAACAACTGCCCGATGTCATGCGCCGGTTGAGCGCGGGCGAGGAGGTGGATGCTGTGGCGGAGGCGCCGCCGCTGGCCACCGACGAGGTGCGTGACGACGAGATCGGCCAGGTGGGCCGGTCGTTCAACACCGCGCGGCTCGCCGCCGTCGAGGCCGCCGTCAAGCAGGCGACCCTGCGCCGCGGCCTGTTCGCGGTGCTGCTCAACATCGCCCGCCGCAACCAGGCCCTCGTCCACCGGCAGCTGAAGCTGGTCGACACCCTGGAGCGGCGCACGGACGACCCCGACGTGCTGCGCGACCTGTTCCGCATCGACCACCTGACCACGCGCATGCGCCGGCACGCGGAGAGCCTGATCATCCTCTCCGGCGCCACGCCCGGCCGGCGCTGGCGCCGGCCGGTGCCGGTCGCGGACGTCGTCGCCTCGGCCGTCAGCGAGATCGAGGACTACGCGCGCGTGGCGGTACCGCCGATGCCCGAGACCGGCGTCACCGCGGACGCCGTCGCCGACGTCGTCCACCTCATCGCCGAACTCCTGGAGAACGCCACGGTGTTCTCCCCGCCGCACACCCAGGTCACCCTGCGCACCGGCCGGGTCGGCAGCGGGTTCGTGCTGGAGATCGACGACCGGGGGCTCGGCCTCGACGCCGACGCCCGCGACCGGGCCCACGCCACCCTCACCGACCCCGACGCCTTCGACCCCACCCGCCACGACCGGCTCGGCCTCTACGTCGTCGGCCGCCTCGCCGCCCGGCACGGCATCGAGGTGACCCTGCGCGATTCGCCGTACGGCGGGACGACAGCGGTGGTCCTGCTGCCGGAGCGGGTGCTGGCGGAGGTGGAGCCGGTGGTACCCGAGCCGCGAGACCAGGGGGCGGCGGTGCACGAGCTGCCGTCCAGGAAGCGGTCCGCCGCGCGGGCCGAGCGGCAGAGCTCACCCGCGGAGGAGCCGCCGGCACGCAGCCGGCTCGCGTCGGTGCCGCGGTCTCGGTCCGCGCCTCAGGGGCACCCTTCGCCCGCCCCCGGCCCGCAGGACGCGCCCGAGCCGCCGATGGCCGCGCCCGCTCTGCCCACCCGGATCCGGCAGGCGTCTCTCGTACCGGAGTTGCGGGACGAGCCGCCGAGCGGGGCGAACACGGCGAGGGCACCGGAGACCGACGCCGAGGAGATGCGGGCGATCTTCGGCGCGTTTCAGCGGGGCCTGGACCGCGGTCGCAGGGGCCTGCCCTCACCCGACCACGCGCCCCCAGCCGACCACGCGCCCGCACCCGACCACACCCGCGACGCGACCAGCGAAGCCGACGCCGAACCCGTGACCACCCACGCCCACGAACGGACGGACACCGACGATGCCCGGTGACGAACAGAGGCAAGAGCAGCCCGCCGAGCCCAGCGGAGCGCCCGGCACGGATCTCGGGTGGCTGCTGGACGACCTCGTGGCGCGAACCGACCACGTCCGCCAGGCCGTCCTGCTGACCGCCGACGGCCTCCCCCTCAGCAGCTCGGAGGGGATGCGCCGGCGGGACATCGAGCATCTGGCCGCCGTAAGCTCCGGCTTCCACGGCCTCGCCCGGTCCGCGGGGGAGCGGTTCGCGGCGGGCCGGGTGCGGCAGACCATGGTGATGCTCGACGACGCCTACCTCTTCATCACCCCGGCCGGACACGGCAGCCGGCTCGCCGTGCTCAGCGAAGCCCGCACCGATGTCGGCCAGCTCGCCCACGAGATGGCCCTGCTCGTCCGGCGCCTCGGCCGTCACCTGGACGCGGCCACCCGCAACCCCAGCTGATCCCGCACGTGAGCGACGAGCACTGGTACGAGGACGAGACCGGGTCGATGGTGCGCCCCTACACGGTGACCCGCGGCCGCACCCGCCCCTCGGGCGCGCACGCCATCGACCTGATGTCCCGGGTGACCGCGCTGGACACCGACGCGCCGGGGCCGGACGTCGACCACGCCCGGACCGTCCTGCTCGACCTGATCCGGCGCGGCCCGCGTCCCGTCGTGGAGCTGGCCGCGGACGCCGATCTGCCGCTGACCGTCCTGCGGGTCCTGCTCGGCGATCTGGCCGAGGCGGGCGTGATCCGCATCGACGAGCCGCGCCGCCTCCCGGCCGGCGGCCCGGCCGCCGACCCGGGGCTGCTGCGGGAGATCGTGCGGCGGCTGCGGGAGATCTAGGCGAAGTGCCGTCGGTGTCCCGCAGCCGGACCTAGAGCTTCGGCCGCCAGGGCACGACCGTGAAGTCACCCGTGCCCTGCTTCACCTTCTCGAACGGGGCCGACGACACACACGGCGGCAGGTCCTTCATGTCGCGGGGGCTGCCGACCGCCGCCCAGCTGTAGCCCAGCCGGTCGTGCCGGCCGAGGTCGTGGACCGTGACCCCGACCCGTTTGCCCTTCGCCCCCGGCAGGTCGGACGCGGTGATCACCCCGGAGACGACGGCGACCGGGCCGCCGGTGACCAGGCAGTCGACCTTGGCCTTGGCCCAGGCCCCCTGACCATGCAGATAGTGGCTGAACTCGAAGGTGCCGGTGGCCTTGCGCGGGTTCATGTTGTCCTTCCGCGCCAGATGCGCGTCGAAACGGAAGGTGATGTCGTCCCCGGCCGAGCGGTACAGCTTGGCCGTACCGGTCAGGGCGGCGGCCTCCCGCTGGGGGTGGTGCGCCCCGCCGCCCGAGGCCAGTGCCGCCCCGGCCGTTCCGGCGGTGATCAGCAGGGCGGTGGTGAGGGTGACGGCGGCGATCTTCGTACGACGCTTCATGACGGTCCTTTCCGCAGGTCAAGCGCGTGAACTGAACGATCACCACTCTCCCGGCAGCGGGCCGGCCGCACATCGCCCCGCCGGCGGGCCCCGTCTCCGCCGTCCGGCGGGGAACCCCGGCCGTGGCCTGCGCCTCGGGGAGGACGGGATGCGGCCCCGGGGGGCGCGCAACGAATCGCCGCCCGGCCCTGCCTCCACGCAACGAACCGCGCACAGGCGCGCAACGGCTCCTTCTTGTCCGGCCGAGCGCGCCGACCGTACCTTCTTCATGGCCCCCAAAACTTCCCGGCCACCCACAAGAGACCTCTTTCCGGTGAGGACCCCGCATGCGCACCGCCCTGCTCCAGAGCTCCGGCCGCCCCGGCTCGATCGTCGAGAACCTCAAGGTCCTCGACGAGGCCGCGGGCCGTGCCGCCGCCGCGGGCGCCGCGCTGCTCGCCGCACCGGAGATGTTCCTGACCGGGTACGCCATCGGCGACGACATCGCCCGCCTCGCCGAGCCCGCCGACGGCGACTCCGCCGACGCGATCGCGGAGACGGCCACCCGGTACGGCATCGCGATCGCCTACGGCTACCCGGAGCGCGACGGTGAGACCGTCTACAACTCCGCCCAGCTGATCTCCGCCGACGGCATCCGGCTCGCGAACTACCGCAAGACCCACCTCTTCGGGTGCGCCGAGCGCGAGCACTTCACCCCGGGCGAGCAGTCGCTCGTCCAGGCCCGCCTGGGCGGCCTGACCGTCGGCATCATGATCTGCTACGACGTCGAGTTCCCGGAGAACGCGCGCGCCCACGCCCTGGCCGGCACCGACCTGCTCGTCGTGCCGACGGCGAACATGCACCCGTTCCAGTTCGTCGCCGAGGCCATGGTGCCGGTGCGTGCGTGGGAGAACCAGATGTACGTCGCGTACGTCAACCGGGTCGGCCCCGAGGGCGAGTTCGAGTTCTTCGGACTCTCCGCCCTCGCCGGGCCCGACGGCATCGCCCGCACCCGCGCCGGCCGTGGTGAGGAACTGGTGCTCGCCGACGTCGACCCGGCCCTCCTGGCCGCCTCCCGTGAGGCGAACCCGTACCTGAAGGACCGCCGCCCCGGTCTGTACGGGACCCTCGTCTGAACCCCCCAGCCTTCCCCCGACTCACCCCCGCGCAAGGAGTCCGTACCCCATGACGTCCACGGTGCCCAACGCCGTCGAGCACACCGACGAGCAGCAGCCGCCGATCACCATGTTCGGCCCGGACTTCCCCTACGCCTACGACGACTTCCTCGCCCACCCGGCGGGCCTCGGTCAGATACCCGCGACCGAGCACGGCACCGAGGTCGCGGTCATCGGCGGCGGCCTGTCCGGCATCGTGGCCGCGTACGAGCTGATGAAGATGGGCCTCAAGCCCGTCGTCTACGAGGCCGACCAGATCGGCGGCCGGCTGCGCACCGTCGGCTTCGAGGGCTGCGGCACCCGGACGGAGGGCCTGACCGCCGAGATGGGTGCGATGCGCTTCCCGCCGTCCTCCACGGCGCTGCAGCACTACATCGACGTGGTGGGCCTGGAGACCAGGCCGTTCCCGAACCCGCTGGCCGAGGCCACCCCCTCGACCGTCGTGGACCTCAAGGGCGAGTCTCACTACGCCGAGACCGTCGACGACCTGCCCCAGGTCTACCGGGACGTCGCCGACGCCTGGAACAAGTGCCTCGAAGAGGGCGCCGACTTCTCCGACATGAACCGCGCCATGCGCGAGCGGGACGTCCCGCGCATCCGCGAGATCTGGTCCCAGCTGGTCGAGAAGCTGGACAACCAGACCTTCTACGGCTTCCTCTGCGACTCCGAGGCCTTCAAGTCCTTCCGGCACCGCGAGATCTTCGGCCAGGTCGGCTTCGGCACCGGCGGCTGGGACACCGACTTCCCGAACTCCATCCTGGAGATCCTGCGCGTCGTCTACACCGAGGCCGACGACCACCACCGCGGCATCGTCGGCGGCTCCCAGCAGCTGCCGCTGCGCCTGTGGGAGCGCGAGCCGGAGAAGATCGTCCACTGGCCGTACGGCACCTCGCTGAAGTCCCTGCACGTGGACGGCGAGCCCCGCCCGGCCGTGACCCGGCTGCACCGCACCGCGGGCAACCAGATCACCGTGACGGACGCGAACGGCGACATCCGCACCTACAAGGCGGCCATCTTCACCGCCCAGTCCTGGATGCTGCTGTCCAAGATCGCCTGCGACGACACGCTGTTCCCGATCGACCACTGGACCGCGATCGAGCGCACCCACTACATGGAGTCGAGCAAGCTCTTCGTGCCCGTCGACCGGCCGTTCTGGCTGGACAAGGACGAGGAGACCGGCCGGGACGTCATGTCGATGACGCTCACCGACCGCATGACCCGCGGCACCTACCTGCTGGACGACGGCCCGGACAAGCCCGCCGTGATCTGCCTGTCCTACACCTGGTGCGACGACAGCCTGAAGTGGCTGCCGCTGTCCGCGAACGAGCGGATGGAGGTCATGCTGAAGTCGCTCGGCGAGATCTACCCGAAGGTCGACATCCGCAAGCACATCATCGGCAACCCGGTGACGGTCTCCTGGGAGAACGAGCCCTACTTCATGGGCGCGTTCAAGGCCAACCTGCCCGGCCACTACCGCTACCAGCGGCGCCTGTTCACGCACTTCATGCAGGACCGGCTGCCCGAGGACAAGCGGGGCATCTTCCTGGCAGGCGACGACATCTCCTGGACGGCCGGCTGGGCCGAGGGCGCCGTCCAGACCGCGCTGAACGCGGTCTGGGGTGTCATGCACCAGTTCGGCGGCCAGACCGACCCGGCCAACCCCGGCCCGGGTGACGTCTACGACGAGATCGCCCCCGTGGAGCTGCCCGAGGACTGACCAGAAGAGCGAGCAAGGACCAAGGCGGGGGGGGGGGGGGGGGGGGCGGGGACCCCGGCGCCCCGCCCCCCCCCCCCCACACCAGCGCCCTACCACCCCACGCCGGTCTCGCGGCGAGTCTATCATATAA